>NZ_CALIBH010000157.1 GCF_938045775.1 uncultured Campylobacter sp. | reverse complement strand
AGATCCAGCTTTTCTTGCAAAGTAATGTTTTGCACTCTACTCTCCTATAAGTTTTTTTATCTTATGCAGCACAAACGCAGCGTCGTCGCTATCGAGCTCGCACAACATCTGGCATATCGCGGTCGCGGCCTGCGGCTTGGTCGTGCCCAAGCGCCAGTCCTGATACGTCCGCATCGACACGCCTAACCTCTGCGCCATCGCGGCGTGCGAGATCTTTTTGCCGTTGTTTTTAGCTTCGACGGCATTGTGCAAAATGTTGAATATATCGCTCGTTTCTAACATATGAAAATTATACAAATTTATTCGTTAATTATACATAAAATCGTATAAAATGAATAAAAATCGTGTCATTCATAAGTAAAAATAGCAAAACACTTCGTTTATCCGTATGAATTATACAGAATACTGCATAAAATAAACATAAAATTTTATAAAATTTTGCATATTATGCCGTAAAGACGAACCGGCCCACACAAACAGGCATCTTATAGAACGGCACATTAAATTTTTAAACCGGGATAGATGAAATTTTAATATCGAAGCTTTTGGGATTTGATTTTTTTGATCGGTTCTGGTAACAATTACGAACAAGATGGAATTTTACCCTATGCCGAGCCATATCTGCCAGTACAAAGAGCGTTTCAATTCCCAACGGGATGGAATTCTACCATGATTTCGATCCTGAAAATAAGCACTGTCCATAGTTTCAATTCCCAACGGGATGGAATTCTACGAAAATCCCGCTAAATCTTTATCATTCATTAGTAGAGTTTCAATTCCCAACGGGATGGAATTCTACGCGCGCGAGGCGGCAAATAATGCGATTATAAACGAGTTTCAATTCCCAACGGGATGGAATTCTACAGTTAAAGATAAAAAATATAATAAAATTGTTTATAGTTTTAATTCCCAACGGGATGGAATTCTACCTCTGATTTTTATTTTCAATCTGAAACATATAAATGTTTCAATTCCCAACGGGATGGAATTCTACCTTCTCATCGCCGCTGTATGCGATAGCTCTGTCGGTTTCAATTCCCAACGGGATGGAATTCTACTCAATCGCTAGGCGTTAGCGAGGAAGAGTTCGAATTCGGTTTCAATTCCCAACGGGATGGAATTCTACTCAACGCCGTCGTCTCATACTACATTCTTTGGCGCAGTTTCAATTCCCAACGGGATGGAATTCTACTCAACATCAAAGATACCTTTTATCGCACTATTTTGAGTTTCAATTCCCAACGGGATGGAATTTTACTCATCAACATCATTGCGTCTGATCAGATCGCAGAGTTTCAATTCCCAACGGGATGGAATTCTACCAAAGTGACGGATTTTTATAGCTTGTATTTGGAGGAGTTTCAATTCCCAACGGGATGGAATTCTACTAGGATTTAAGCTTTATTTTATGAATATACCGTTAGTTTCAATTCCCAACGGGATGGAATTCTACCGAGAAATAGCAACCTTTCAAATCTCCGCGTAGAGTTTCAATTCCCAACGGGATGGAATTCTACGAGCTTTTTGACACCATAAATCTACTCGACAACAAGGGTTTCAATTCCCAACGGGATGGAATTCTACGTAAAGTTAAAGCGTTTTTGCAAACTTCAAAAGCGTTTCAATTCCCAACGGGATGGAATTCTACCTATACTTGAAACGAATACCAACGATTACAAAGATAGTTTCAATTCCCAACGGGATGGAATTCTATGCTGATGGAAAAATTATTTCCATCGTGCGAAAATTGTTCCAATTCCCAACGGGATGGAATTCTACATACGCTTACGACCGACGAGGACGATGCTTATTGGAGTTTCAATTCCCAACGGGATGGAATTCTACGTCTTTGACGCGTCTTTTACCTTTGTATTCAGTTGGTTTCAATTCCCAATGGGATGGAATTCTACAAAACAAAAGCCTCAAACGGAAAAATTTTACACAGTTTCAATTCCCAATGGGATGGAATTCTACGATAGTGCTAAGACTGATAAAGAAAAAGAGGAAGAGTTTCAATTCCCAACGGGATGGAATTCTACGCCGTCGGTTTTGTCTAGGACGTCAAATTCATAAGTTTCAATTCCCAACGGGATGGAATTCTACCCCTCAAATTTCTTAGCGCAAGCGCATTGAAAACGGTTTCAATTCCCAACGGGATGGAATTCTACATAATACTGGTCGTTATATCGTTTTCGTCAAGGTCGTTTCAATTCCCAACGGGATGGAATTCTACCAAAGAACACGGCTATAAAGTATATTATAAAGGAAGTTTCAATTCCCAACGGGATGGAATTCTACAGACCGCTTACGATGACCATTATTCCGTTCCTCTATTGTTTCAATTCCCAACGGGATGGAATTCTACAATAATATCGAGAATGTTTTTATCATTCTTAAAAGTTTCAATTCCCAACGGGATGGAATTCTACGCTTACGTTTTTCAGCCCTCGCGCGCGTATATATAGAAGTTTCAATTCCCAACGGGATGGAATTCTACGAGAGCGAAGCGAAACACGCGCCACTTGACTAAATAGTTTCAATTCCCAACGGGATGGAATTCTACATTGTGCTTATAGCGATGATTTGAAAGAATTTCAGTTTCAATTCCCAACGGGATGGAATTCTACACAAACTTTAAGGAAAAACATAGGGGGATTTGCCGTTGTTTCAATTCCCAACGGGATGGAATTCTACGGACACCCCCATACCCCCGAGTTCGTTTTCCCTCGTTTCAATTCCCAACGGGATGGAATTCTACCTGGTTCTGTCGTTAAGTCAGCTTTTGGCAAGTGAAGTGTTTCAATTCCCAACGGGATGGAATTCTACGTTATGTATAAGCTTGATATATCTTTAGAGCAGTAGTTTCAATTCCCAACGGGATGGAATTCTACTCGTGATGATCTGTATAGTGGTATCAAAGATCATTGTTTTAATTCCCAACGGGATGGAATTCTACAATATCATTACTACGCAAAAATATATTACTGCAAATAGTTTCAATTCCCAACGGGATGGAATTCTACGGTTTATTTTGCTTTGAGCCAAGTAAATTCACTTTGTTTCAATTCCCAACGGGATGGAATTCTACGCTATATGTTTCTTGCAGGTTGATATATCACTTTCGTTTCAATTCCCAACGGGATGGAATTCTACGTGGAAAGACCTATTTAGCCGTTTATCAAATTTAGTTTCAATTCCCAACGGGATGGAATTCTACAAAAACTAAAACTTACGTCATACCTTTTCAAATCAAGTTTCAATTCCCAACGGGATGGAATTCTACCAGATGGACGGGTTATATCTATTTTGCAAAAATTGTTTCAATTCCCAACGGGATGGAATTCTACTACAAACAAATATGTTAATGCATTAACAACTATTTGTTTCAATTCCCAACGGGATGGAATTCTACGCATTTCTTTAGCCGCTTTTCTTGTAAAAGTCATTAGTTTCAATTCCCAACGGGATGGAATTCTACTTTGTGAAAATAACTCTTCCTTCCGCCCTCTAGGTTGTTTCAATTCCCAACGGGATGGAATTCTACTTCGTATGGTTGTATTTTTATTTGATCAGCTTGAGTTTCAATTCCCAACGGGATGGAATTCTACCAAAAACTGGAAATACCCAATAGAGCAAAAAGATAGTTTCAATTCCCAACGGGATGGAATTCTACTGGATTTTTTAGCAGCTTCGTTTATTCCTATTTTATCAGTTTCAATTCCCAACGGGATGGAATTCTACCGCACGCTAAATTTAGGCGGAGAGCGCAGAAAGAGTTTCAATTCCCAACGGGATGGAATTCTACTAATGATTTTCTCTTGAGCGCTGCCTATATTAGATAGTTTCAATTCCCAACGGGATGGAATTCTACCCCCTACTTTAGAAATTAGGCCAGGATATAAATTGTTTCAATTCCCAACGGGATGGAATTCTACAAAAGGATTCTTTTTATGGCCAATCAGGTCCAGCCACGTTTCAATTCCCAACGGGATGGAATTCTACTCGCCTAAGGAATTTAGATGCGAGCCTATATCTTTAGTTTCAATTCCCAACGGGATGGAATTCTACCATATCAGATATTTTACGGAACACGCTCTTGAGGAGTTTCAATTCCCAACGGGATGGAATTCTACAACGGCGATATTAGACCGGTTTCTCACAATCCTTAGTTTCAATTCCCAACGGGATGGAATTCTACGTTGAGCTTGCAAAGCTTTTAGGGCATTCCACGCCGTTTCAATTCCCAACGGGATGGAATTCTACCAAAACGGCACCGCCACTCAAAACAGCTATGAGTAGTTTCAATTCCCAACGGGATGGAATTCTACAAATGAAAAAAGTTCTTTTTCTAGTGCTATTTATTCGTTTCAATTCCCAACGGGATGGAATTCTACAGCACGAATTTTGCCATTTTTCTAGGTAGAAAGTGTTAGGAGTATATATTTTTATGCCTTAAAATGGACTAAATTTAAAAAAGCTCCCGATTGCTCAATGCCCAAAATTAGGCATTTCAGAATCTTAAAAGTAACTTTATCGCTATCTATATGTATCGTGAGCGCAAATGTTAAAATCTAAATATAAAGATATTCAAAAATCGAAGTGTGAATAATAAAAAGCTGAAATTTTAAAAGCATATGCGTTTTTAAAGCCAATTCGTTCGCCGTTCCGTGCTTCAGATCAAATTTATTTTAAAAGCACATGCATTTTAAGAGGGCGCAATCTATGGGCGTAAGTGATTCTAGTTAAGATTAAAAAAGCATAAATTAAGCTCGAAGCCCTGAGACCTACCGCCATACCAGCCCCTCGTAAGGCACGCCTTCACAGACGTATTTTTTGATCTGATTTGCCTCGCGACGGATGATTTGACGCCAGGTTAGGTTCTGTCCCGCTACATTTGCGCAAGATGATAGTTTCTCGATCATTTTTAGCTCGATCTTTTGCACCGCTTCTCGACCAAATCTAATACGCCCCGCATCCGTTTCAAAATCTTTTGCCGTAATCTCGCGTTTGTTTAACATTCCAAAAATTAATCTATCGCCTAAAATAGGCTTAAAAATCTCTACAAGATCAAGATGCAGGCTTAACGCGCGGTAGTTTGGCTCGTGTAAAAAGCCGATGCGCGGATCGAGCTCTGTTTTGTAAATTTCGCTGAGGCAGACGTTATAAATACGCGTATTTACATAGCTAATGAGGGCATTAATTTTATCCGCCGGCGGGCGTTTGGAGCGCGTCGTAAATTTAAAACTGCGCTGATCCTCGATGATTTCGTTCCAGGCCGCGAAATACTGCTTGGCAAAGCCGCCTTCCACTGCCATTACCGCTGCTATGTCGCAGACGCGCGCTAGGGCATCCAGATGCGGCGTAGTATCGAGCGAGACGCCATAAGCCTTGCAATTAATGGCTGCATTTAAGATGCGAACGCGAGTAATCTCGCGAGCGATAAAAAGGCGCTTAGAAAGATCATCAAAAGCCCGCAACTGCGCCAAAAGTACAAAGCCACTTTTATTTACAGAATTTGAAGTGTTCGGGAAAAAACTGCCGCGGAAGCTCTGATAGGCGCTAAAAATATGCAACAAAATGTTATTATTAGCCAAAAACGCCATAGCATAAGTGTCAAGCTCTACCCGCGCCAAAATATAAATTTCATCAATTGCGTTAATCGGCAAAATTTTACTAGTTAAAATTCCGCCCTCGTCGTTAAATTTATCGAAGTATAGATTATTATCTTTGCGGCGCAATCGGCCTGGGCTCAAAATAAAATGCGTGCGATCCGATTTTTGCATACTTTATCCTTAAATTTTAGCTGAAAATCGCTTCATTTTTATCGCGTCCGATGACTAGGCGCTGTGAATATTTGAGCGAATTAAAAGTATAAATTACTACCGAATCAAGCTTGCTGGCGCATTCTTTTTGCAAAATCGCCATTAATTTTTTAAGATCGCTCGCTCTGATTTCACCCTCGAAAACGCTGAATTGCACGCGAGGCAGAAACTTCTCGACCGCCTTTCGGACGCGCGCAGCGTTATTTTTCTCCTTTTCGTCGCTGCTTGAAATATCGTAAAATAAAATAGCGTACATTCTATCTCCTAAATGCAATAATCACGATAAGCGCAACTCTCGCAAATCTTTTGCGGGCTAAATTTAGGCGGCTTTGGCTCGTTTACAAGGGCGGCGATGCTATTTAGAATTGTTTCGATTTTAGTGAAATTTTCGGCGTTATCCTCAATGGCTATGACGGTTTTGCCGCTAATTAGCTTGCCTTTCACCTCTTTTAAATTTAAGCCTGTTTTTAAAAGATAAATGTAAAAAAGTAGCTGCATCTTGCCTGCTTCTGGATTTTTTAGGCTCTTTTTATATTCGGTGATGAGATAATGTCCGCGCTGCTTGGAAAGCTTATCAAATTTCAAATTTGAAAATGCGAATTCCTGTAAACCGTTCTCTTTGATATCCGCTAGTGCCTTGCCCATCAGCACGTTTTCATCTTCCTGATTGGCGTGAATATTGTGTGCGTAAAGCCATGCCTCGCGCTTGCAGGTGATGTAATAATTCACAAGCGTGCCGGTAATTTGGTCTTTGCAAAACATTAGTCGAAAAACTCATTCTTGAGATTTAAGGCGGTATCCTTTTTAATCCCGAAATTATTATTGTACGAAGTATCGCCGAATGGTAAATAATAAACATCTTTTAGCCCATCAATACGCTTTATATTTAAACGCTTTGCATCAAATTCTGTGATATTTACACCAAACCTATTAATTTTCTTAATAGTATTCGTAAATATATCTTTCTTATTAAATTTGTCCATATCAAGCCTATTGATTTCAAAAATTTCATTTTGAAATTCTTTAATATAATCTTCTTTTGGCTCAATTATTACTAAAATTTTAAGCCTATCATCCATCGCCTCGCTAACCTTTTCGTTTATATCGTAAAATCCTAGCTCTTGCATCTGTTCCGCCAAAAATAAGCTCTCTAGGCTTTGCTTTATGGCGCTGAAATACCTAGTGGAAATATCTAAAATTTCGCTTTCGATGATATCTCTTTGCTTTAGAATTTTTACCAAAATAGTATCGCTAATACGTTTTAAATCACCGTAAATGAGATCGGAATAGTCGCAAATATCGTTAAATACGTATAATTCTCCCAGAGCTGTGAAATTTCTATTTATACGACCGGCGGTTTGGATAATCGAGCTAATGGGCGCTATCTCTCTAAATCCGACATCAAAATCCAAATCCACGCCAGCTTCGATAGACTGTGTAGAAATTAGCAAGATCGGATCACCGCACCCACTTTTATTTTTTGCAATTGCATCTTTTATATTTTCGATATTTTTTCGTTTGTGATCATCGCACATATATCCGTTTAGGCAAAAAACTTTAAATTCATCGTAAAATTCCAAAAATAGCTCTTGGGCTTTTTTAATAGTATTTACGACGACTAGTGTATTTTTGCTTTTTGCTAATTGTCTAATCTTGTCTTTTAAAGTACTTTCGTCACCATCAAACCACTTTAAAACGTATCTATTTTGATCTTTGAAATAATCTAAATTTGAAATTTCTTTAAATTTAGTCGTATCAACAATAGGCATCGTAGCGGACATAAAGATAAAAATGCAGCCAAATTTCTCCGCCATCATCTCGCAAAGTTTCATAAAATCCGCCCTGAACTTATACGGTACTGCCTGCGCCTCATCGATTATTATTACACTATTTTTTAATCGGTTAAATTTTACGCTATCTTTATTTTTGTTTCCAAAGAGTGCAAATATAAATTGATATAGCGTGGTTACGTTAATATCTCCGCTAAAGGAATCTATCAAAAATTTAACTTTAGAATAGCGATCTTGCGGGGTACTTTCATCTATCGTAGTTTTGTGATGAATTTTATGAATTAATATATTTTTATCGTCTTCGAAAATCTCTTTTATCTCATCATAAACTTGATCTATGATAGCCGTAAACGGCAGCACGTAAATAATACGTTCTTTATTAAATTTAGCGGCAAAATTTAGCGCAGTCAAAGTCTTACCGTAGCCTGTAGGCGCGGTTAAAGTAAAAAGATTATGATCTACATCGAAATTATTTAAAACGAATTTTCTAAACTCGCTTCTTTTCGCATTTGGCTTACAATTTTCCAGGGCTTTGATATATTTTTCGATCGTATTAGAATTCGCCGGTTTAGAAACAGGAATTCTTTGATTAAAAATAGCTTCATATTTATCACTATAAATAAGCGACGAAAATATGTCTTTGAAATTTAAAAAGTCATCGTAATCAAACTTCTTTTTCGTAAATTTGAAGTATTCTCTTAAATGTTTAGCTTTAATTAAAAGCTCATTTTTATCCCTTTTAATATCTTTGTAAATTTCTAAACCTAAAGCTTTATCTAAGACTTCATCCCAAAAGCCTAGCTCTTTCGAGCTCTCAAAATATTTGCCGAAATTTTTATTTTGCGTTGTAAGCTCGCAAAAATTTTCTACATTTCCATGGTGTGATACGATGGATAAAAACCCAAAAGCCGTATCTAGCTCATTAAATTCTGAATTTAGTAAAAATATGTAAGCGGATAATAAAGCATGATTTTTATCTGCAATTTTTTCGGTAGGATTTTTGATATAAATTTGAAAATTAGTTTTTAGCTTGGCTATATCGTGATAAATTTTAACGCATTGCAAAAGCCTACTATCCGTTTTAGCAAGCATATTTGTTATATGCTTTATTAGCAGTTTATTAGGATGCGATAGCGGCTCACTTTGCAAAGTAGACCTTGTAGTCATTTATTTGATAAATATTTCCTCTATTCTTTGCTTTGATTTGACTATTGCCGCTTAACTTAATAACGAAATCTTTAAAATCCTTAAAAATTCTACCCTCCTCGCACCCGCAAGCCATTCTAGCCGTAGTAAGTCTGATATCAAAGTTTTGTGCATCAAATATAAAATCGTCCATCAAAACGAACGTATCTATAAAACTTTCCTTTTCATGCACCAATTCACAATTTTTTATCTCGATATATTTAAAATCCGCTATACAAAAATTTATACCTAAATATGGTGTAAAGGAGCATCTATGAGCTTTTAAGCTGTTAATTATATTTTCTTTATAAGAAGCGTTTAAAGCACTTAAATCAACGAATATAACATATCTAGGATCTTTTATTAGCTCTTTATAAAACTGCTTTTTCTCGCTAGAATCTTGATAGCCTTGTTCGATATGCATACTTGACGATAGAGCAAATTTTATACCGTTAAAAATCATAGTTTTTTTGCGAAATTGCGAACTTAAAATAACGCTATAACCTATATCGTTAAGTTTAAAATAATTCATTTCACCTATAATCGCCGCCAAAAACCCCATTACGGCAGTCTTTGGCGGCACTGGGTATGTAAGAGACGAGTAGATAGTAGCTGGATGAGAAAAATGCGCGTAATCTCCCGATAGCTCAAAAGCTATTATATCCATTTAAAATCCTATTTTTATCCAATTACTATCAAATTGTGATCTGTTATTTTGCTCGAAGTCAAAATCGCTCATATACTCTATTTTTTCGATCTCTTGTGCGTATCTAGTAAGTTTAGCTTTTAATCTAGAAAAATCAATCATAAAATCATTTATACTTCTTATCTCTACGTCTTCTTTGCTACTATTTATAGCTATACAGTTATTTAAATCTCCAGCGAAAGTATCATTTTTATATGTAATTACTAGCATAAACCTAGGCATTTGACCCATTTTCGTGCGAGTAATTAAATTTTTAGTCCCACTCCAGAGCGCGCTTAAAATCACTTTCACATCATCTTCGCTCAAATTCGTAATCTTTGCACTATGATTATCCACTATTCCGTAAGTTGCAAACATTGCATAATTTAAAAAATCTTCTTCCCTAAACGTTTTATTTGCCTTATCGCTACCGCTTGCAAATGCGCCGGTGCCTTTTATATGCTCTACCGCAACTCTATGAAGCGATCTGCTCATTCTAAACTGAATGGGTCCAATAAATTGAATTCCGGCTGTTTTTATGCCTTCTTTTTTCATCTCGTCTTTATCCGATATCGGCAAAACTCCACCAAATGCGCGAATATCGATAAATTTAGATAAAATTTCTTTTTCAATCTCGATTTTTTCTTGCTTAACGTTAATTACTTCACGTATTGCGCTTTTGCAATCTAAGATATTTTCATCTCTTTTATACTCTTTAATGAAAATCGCACTTTCGTCTTTTTTCATAATTTCATCTCTAATTGTTCGCTTTATACGCACATCAGTAACTTCTGCTGCACCCGTCTCATCGTCTATCCTAGGAGCGTTATCTCTTAGCATATCGCCGTTTGGATTAAAATTTTCGCCGTCCCAAAGAAATAGAATTTCCTTCTTTTTCATTACTCGTCTCCTTGAGTGTTATCTTTAATATATTTCGTAAAATCACTTCCGCCCATAGCAAAAGCCAGCGTTACATAAGCGCTCTTAACCCGCTTTTGAGATAAAAACGCACTTGGTAAAATTCCAATCAAAATATCGCGCATGATTTCTATATTAGCACTTCTTTTTCCTCGCGATACATTGGAGAGTTTTTTGTTAGTTTCATCACACTTGGTCCAAATCCGTTCTAACAGCTCTTTCGTAATTACTCCGGCATTATTCAGCCATTTTTCGAATGAACTATTTTTGCTAATAGCAAATTGGCGATTTATCAACCCTGCAGACATCATTCCTAGCAAATATGCACTCTGCAATACTTCATTATCTTTTAGAAATTCGCTATTTTTCAAAATCGAGCTTATTAGCTCTTTTTTATCGCTTAAGCCTTGCAAATTAACCTCCCTTGCAAATGATATTTTTTCATTTAAAGCACCTATTTCATTAAAGAAATTTTGATATTTTTCGATACTTTCTATACTTCTATTTCGATATGTCTTAACGCAATTAAAATAAAATCTCCATTCTATTTTTGACGCATAACTAGAGTTAATATTGCCTTTATAAATCAAAGCAGCATATTTTTCCATCATATCATCTAAATTCATCCTATTTTGCGATAATAAAAAATTCATAATGTCGATGTTTTTAAGAAATAAATTTTGCATGTAAATAGTATCGTCTTGTTGATCTTTACTATCTTTTCGCCTAATCGCTCTAATATTGTATCTACCCATTAAATCGGAAATTTTAGAAATATAAGACGGCAATACATCATCTATTTGCAATAATACATTAACCGCGGCATTGCTTTTTTTATAAAATAAAATTGTATTTAGTACGGGCATATTTGCTTGTGCTTTAGCTACGAATTCCAATTCGTAATTAATATTTTCTTCGATATTTTGTATGCCTTGCAGATCTTTTTTCTTTTCGCTCGGATCTTTTAAAATTTCCACTATTTTTTCTAATAAATTTGTATCATTTACCATTAACGTCGGTAAGACCGCCATTTTATCCCCGTAAAAATTAAAAGATAATTCCTTATCAATTGCCATAAAACCGTTTTTAACCAAATTTGCATTAGCACTATTTAGAGGTAGTAATCTAACTTTAATGTCTTGTAAAGCAGTCGGTAGCTCATTTACGGAACAAAATGCTAAATTTGCATCTCCACCGATACCCATACTATTCGTAAGCATATCATAACCATAAATTTTGGCAGTTTTACTATTATCGCTATCGCTTAAATGACTCGTAAAAATATTTTTGAAATACGCTGAAACTGGTCTACCCTCCCAAGATAATGCAAAAAAAGTAGCCACTTTCATGCCCTTTTTCTTAGGCTCTTCTTGTAGAGCTACAATTTCACTTAAAATATCATCAAAAAAGCTCTCGTTTAAGCCAGATAAATCCGTTAATATTTTATCATTTTTGATATCGTCAGGATTGAAGCAAGAGAGCATATTTTTTACGGCTTTTAAAATTCCTTTTATAAATTTAGGAGTATCGTCTTTTACGGCTTTACTAATGAATTGGACATTGGGGAACAAATTACCAGAATTTGCGCCTATGCCAAATCTACAAACTATTAAATCATCTCTTGAAATATTATTATTTACCGATATTTCTTTGCTTTCAATATCGCAAAGATAAATTTTAATAGCATCGTATTCATAGCTCTTGTTATTAATTTTAGTTTTTTGTTTATCATAAATCTCGCCGATACTAGAAAAAATTTTAACTATATCGCCCAAAATTTATCCTTTCTAAAATATAGGTGAATTATAACTAAATTTTAATTATATTGTCAATAGTTATTGTATTTTAAAAAAATAATTTGCCTTTTTTAGATTTTTATTATACAATCGATTTCAAAGCAAGCAATTATCCTTTTTAGGATTTGAAATTTGTACTTTAATAAGGTCTTGCTTTACAACCTCCAAAACCCCTACTCCGTAGTTCATGCACCCACTTCCAGCGCCCGTGCCAAGGATCAAATTGATTAGTTCTGCATTAGCTACAATTTTCCATCTTGCCTGCCACGCATATACCGGCTCGCGGTTGTTGCCGTAATAGAATTTCACAGATTCACCCGGCTTTTGCCACAATAAATTTAACTCCATTTCGCCATCATATTTTCGCCCCATAATCGTTTCAAATCGCTGTAAAATATTCGTCTTCATCATCTCTAAATGCCT
>NZ_CALIBH010000156.1 GCF_938045775.1 uncultured Campylobacter sp. | reverse complement strand
TTCTCGACCAGCTCGGAGCGGATGCCCACCATATGCCTCAAAGCGGCGCTATTTGGGACGTGATCGTCGTCGTTTTGATCTAGGCCCAGCTTGGCGCATTCGGCGTCGAAGATCGCTTTGATTTCCTCGCGCTCGGCCCTCATCTCATCGCCCGCGGATTTTAAAAATTCCTCCATCAACACGCCGCCTTTTAGCGTCATACGGACATTGTAAATCATCTTAGGATCGAGCTGGCACGCCATTATGTTGATGTGCGTGCCGAAAAATTTATTTACGAGCAGCGCTCCGTGTATACGCTCTGCCAGCTCCTCGCCGCCGCCGATAGGGAAAAAAATCTTTTTAAGCTGCATCTCATACTCCTATTAAAATTTTAAGCTAATTCCAGTGAAATTTTAGTGCCTTTCTGATCGGTCACGCGCACTCGCACCACATCGCCCGCACGATAAGGCGTCGTGATAAATTTAGCGCGCAGTAGCCCGTCCACGCCGTCTCGCAGCGAGATAAAAGTGCCGAAATCCAGCACGCTTTGCACCACGCCGTCAAACTCCTCGCCGATCTGAAATTTTACCTCTTTGCGTTCATTGCGCGGCTTGCGAAAATCGCGAGAATTTGAGACTATCGATAAAATTTTCTCTTTCGCGCCCGATACGCAGCTAGCTTTGGCGCCTTGAATCTTGACCTCGCCCTTTTCGCGATCCAGATCGATATTTACGCCGAAGCTTTCGGTGATCTCTTTGATGACCTTGCCGCCCTGGCCGATGATGTCGGGGATTTTGCTTGCCTCGACGCTAAAAATTTCAAGCTTCGGAAGCACGTCCTCGTTTATAACGATCGCTGCGTCCGCCTGCTCCATAAGACCCAAAATATGCGCACGAGCCTGCTTTGCCTGCGCGAGAGCCTCCTTTAAAACCTCCAGGCTGATGCCGCCGAGCTTGATATCCATCTGAAGCGCGGTGATGCCCTCGTAGGTGCCCGCGACCTTAAAATCCATATCGCCGTCGTGATCCTCAAGTCCCATTATGTCGGTTAGCACGGCGTGTTTTTCGCCCTCAAAAATCAAGCCCATCGCGACGCCCGCAACGAGCTTTAGCGTAGGCACACCCGCCGCCCGAAGCGATAGCGCGCCGCCGCAGACCGAAGCCATCGAGCTTGAGCCGTTGCTCTCTAAAATTTCGCTCACCACGCGGATAGACTGCGGCGAGTTTAGATCGATGCTCGGATATAGCGCTCTTTTGGCTAAATTTCCATGCCCTAGCTCGCGTCTGCCGGGGCTTTTGAGTGGACTTGCTTCGCCGACGCAAAAGCCCGGGAAGTTGTAATTAAACATAAATCTATCGCTGATCGGCTCGAGCTGCGTTAGGCTGTCGCTTAGCTGCGCGTCGCTATCTCCGCCTAGCGTAGTGACGACTAGAGCTTGCGTCTGTCCGCGCGTAAATAGGCAGCTTCCGTGTGCGCACGGTAGGATATTTGTCTCGATACTGATCGGGCGCACCTCATCAAGCGCGCGTCCGTCGGCTCTGCGGCGATCCTCAATGATCTGCGCGCGGATGATGCCGCGCTTATACTTGCCGATGACGCTAGAGATCACCTCTTTGCTCCATTCGTTTTGCGCAGCGGCTTCGGTAGTTAAAATTTGATCTACGATTTTGTTTAGCTCGGTAGCGCGCTCGCTCTTTGCCATCTGATTGATCGCCGCTTTAACGGCGTCTTTGTAATTTGCGTCGATGAAGTCCGCGATATCCTCATCCTCGATCTCAGGCTTGTACTCTAGGCTCGCATCCGGCTTTTTAAGCGGCAAAAAAGCCTCTTCGTAGGCGCCCGAGCCCGCACTTATCGCTTTTGCGGCAAAATCGATCGCATCTACCATCAGATCTTCGCTAAATTCATTCATCTGCTGCGCTCCGCCGTTAATCTGCGGCAGGGAGCGCATCTCGATCATCAAAAGCTCATCGCCGACGCCCGCTACGTAAAGATCAAGCGCGCTAGCTTTAAGCGCGGAATTGCTCGGATTTAAGATAAAATTTCCGTTTTGATAGCCTATGCGCACGCCGCAAACCGGCGCCTTAATCGGGATGTCGCTAAGATACAGCGCCGCAGACGCCGCATTAAGAGCGACGACTTGCAGATCAACCTCCGGATCTGCCGATAGCACGTAAACTACGATCTGCGTCGGATATGCATAGCCCTTCGGAAAGAGCGGGCGCAGCGAGCGGTCTATGATGCGGCTCGTTAGCGTCTCAAAATCGCCCGGCTTGGTCTCGCGCTTGATGTAGCCTCCGGGAATTCTGCCTGCTGCGTACATCTTCTCGATATACTGCACGGTAAGGGGCAAAAAGTCCTCCTGCACCTGCGTCTCTTCGCGCGCTACGGTAGCCAGCACGACGGTATTTTTCACGCGCAAAAGCGCCGCGCCCGCGGCTTGTTTCGCAACTTTGTCGATATCGAAAATTTCGGTATTGCCATTTACTTCAATTTTGCACTGCATTAATTTTCTCCTTGTTTTTGTTAGTCTCGTGAAACGGCAGATAAAGCGGGCATTTGTTTAAAATTTGCATTATCTCCTCCGCGCTTGAGAGCGTTTTTTCTTTGTAATAAAAATCCACATTCACAAAATTTCTGATCTTATGAACAGCATAAATTCCATCTACTAGCATGGCGATCTCGTCCGCATTATCGCTGCCGATAACGGGAGTGGCGTAGAAGATCGCTTTGGCGTTTAAGCTTACGAGAGTTTTTATGCAAGTAAGCGCGGTCAGCCCGCTCTCACACCCCTCATCTACCAAGATGACGTTTTTTTTCTCTAAATTTCCCAAAAGCTCGCCCTTGCGAAATTTATACATATTTTTTAAAATTTTCTCCTCATAAAGTCTGTTCGCCTGTCCGTAAACGTAATCCAAGCTGATGCCGAAGCTTCGCACGAGCTCATCTACCATCACGATCTCTTGGGTCTCGCTTACGCACGCGATCGCGCATTCAGGATTATTTGGCGCTAAAACGGGCTCTGTGAATAAAAACTCATAGGCAAGCCCTAATTTTAGAGCAAGATGGTTTGCGATAGGAAGCGACTCCAGGGATTGAGCGATTATTAGAAAATTTTCGTTTTTGATCACGGTAGCGGGTAAAATTTCTGCGAGTTTCATCGCGGCGTCGATTTGGTTTTCAAACATCAGCTCAGCTCTAGGCGTCATTATTTTTCGCTTCCGTATTCGCTATCTACTGAAAAATCATACCCTACTCCGCCGAACGGATAGAAATTTACGAGAAAGTAAATTCCGCGCTCCTTGCTTGCTTTGCTGTAGCCCGTCGTACTGGTGTTTTTAGGCTCGATATCCTCTTGATACACAAAAGAGTAATTCCAACACTTGCGCGTATGAGAAAGTCCTACGCGCCACATTTTAGAATAAGATCGCTCCAAGTCGTAATCCCAACGCCCAAAAATTTTATTATTCCTAGGCAAATTTACCGAAGCGTTTACGATACCATAGTTATCTTTCGTATAGCGTTTAGGCTCCATGCTAAGTTTTTCATATTCGTAAGCGTGACTAAGTCCAAAGCTAAAGTCGTCGTTGGAGTAGTTGGCGTAGGTATAGACCTTATCGAAACTTTTATATTTATGCGAATAGGTAAAGCGGTTTCCGATATTTAGCCCATTTGCAAAATACGCATCGATGCGGTGTTCTAAATCGTCAAACTCATGATCGTCGAAGTCATATCGCTGCTTGACGCTATGGCGTAAAAATTTACGCCCGTCTTCATTATAGAAAAACTGCGTCATACTTAAAGCTGCATTTTCGTGGGCGTATTCGTCACTAAGTTCGCTTAAGAAGTTATCCTCCCAATAAAGCGAGTCTTGCAAGTTACCCAGCCGCGAGCGATCTACTGCGCCGCGAGCAAGGTCGTATTTATACTGATGATACTTTAAAATTCTATCCTCGATGTCGCCTTGCTGCCATCCGGGAATTCTAAAATCCGCTCTCCAGCTCATAGTGTGATACAAGCTATCGTAAGCCCTGGCTACGTCGGTGTAGAGTGAAAGCTCGGTGTATTGATTAGCGTAGAAAGTGCTTTTATCCTCGCCAAGATCGCCGTTTGCGTAGTAGAATTTATCGTGCCAATCGATATTGGTCATATACACTCGCTCGGTAAAGGCGAAATTTAAATAATCCGCCAGTAGCGGCGTGCTTATACTAATCGGTACGTCAAACTCGTATTGGCGAGCAGTCGCGCCCTCCCATCTGGTATAATTACGCGCCTTCGCATCAAGCGAATAGATCAAATTTGGCAGCCCCAAATCATTGCTAAATTTATGATATTGCAGCGTGGGAAGCTCTTGGACGGTATCTTCGTTACGGAAGGTATTATCGGCATTTAGCTTGCTCGTATCGATGTAGTAGCGTCCATAAGCGCCAAAATAGTGCTCGTCACCGGTCAAATAATAATTCAGCCGCGAAGTTACAAGCGAATTATCCGCATCGTTGCCAAGACCTCCCTTTTGTTTGAGATCGTAATATTCCAGATCGTTTAACTGCGTAAAGTCGATCCATAAATTTTCGCGCAGATCACCATCTAGCAGATAGGTCGCAAGCTTGCTGCGATCGTATTGCACTTCAAAGCCGTGATGGCGCTCGTTTTTGTATTCGAGGCGTTTTTGCGCTCGCGAGAAGTTATCGAAAACTCCGCCTCTAATCTCGCCGTAAGAATACGGCGACTCCGTAAATCGAAATGTCCCGTATACGCCAAAGCCCCTGCGCGTGCGCACCTGCGGATCGAGCTGAAAATCCCAGCTATCGTAAGGCGCAAAATAGATCGGTTGCTTGTAGTAAATCCCTTCCTTGCTGATGTAGCCGGCCTCGGGAGGCAGCAAGCCCGTGCGACGCGTACGGTCGGTCGGAAAGCCGAAATACGGCAGATAGAGCACCGGTACGTCGCCCACGTAAAATCTTGGATTAAAAAGATGGAGGAATTTGCTCTCTTTATTAAGCATACCGCTGCTAAATTTGATGCGCCAATCAGGATCGGTAACGTTGCAGCTAGATACGCTAGAGCCCTCCACGCGGTAATACTCGCTGTCGCTGCAGCTGGCGTCGTTTTGCATCCAAAGCTCGGAGTCCTTGTCCATCATAAAATTTACGTCGGCTTGCTGCTTGTCGTTTTTCAGATCGATTTTGACATGCTGTGCACGCGTAGTTTCGCTGCTACCGCGCATCGCATTGACGTTACCAAAAAGCTCGATGATGCCGTTTTGCTCGTCGTATGTAGCGCGATCGGCGGTGATGAAGTAGTCCTGCGAATACACCGTTACGTTGCCACTAGCCTCCGTCAAAAAGCCGTTTTTCTCGACATTATCCGCTATAAGCTCGACGTCTTGGACCTTTGCGCTCGCACTGCTTGCTAAAAGAGCGCTAAAACTGAGCGCTAGAATTTTAAATTTTTTACTCTTTTTCAATCTCTACCACCAATGTTTTCGCCGCCATATCATGCAGGCTCTGACGCGAGTTCGTAAAAAGCGCCACCAAAAATCCCATATAAAAGATCATCTCGCTTATCAACCTAACCGCCGCGCGGATCGCTGCAGTAGCGATATCTATAGAGCTGCCGTCAGCGCGGACGCAATAAATTTTAACCGCAAGCTTGCCTAGCGTCGCGCCGTATAGATAGACAAAAATCGCCTGATATAAAAATTTTATTATCGCGTAATGCAAAATGAATTTTGACGCGATCTTTTGTACCTCAAGATGGCTTCCGCTCTGCGCCGCTGCAACAAGCTCTGGCTCGTCGATAGCAAATAGCACGACCACAAAAAGCGTTACGCTCACCGCTTCGTCGATACTAAACGCAATTACGCGCTTGCTAAGCGGAGCGATGATCAAATTTTATCTCTTAAGGCTTGGTGCGCGATATCGCGCCTATACTGCGCGCCGCTAAATTTTATATTTTCGCACAGCGCGTAAGCCGCATCGCGCGCCTGCTTTAAGCTCTCCGCAACGCCCACGCTTACCAAAACGCGCCCGCCGCTAGCATAAATCTGCCCCTCCCGCTCGCTCACGCCCGCGTAGCAGATATGCGCTCCCGCAGGAATTTCGCCGACCTCGATCAAAGCAGGCTGCGAAGAGCCGTAAGGGTAGCGCTCGCTAGCCATCACGACGCCTACCGCAAATCGCTTTTTTAAGCTTATGCTGTTTAGCTTGCCTACGGCGGCGTTGTATAAAATTTCGCTCAAATTTCCGTCAATTAGCGGCATCAAAACCTCGCACTCCGGATCGCCGAAGCGGACGTTGTACTCCAGCACGTAAGGCTCGCCGCTCACGATCATAAGCCCCACGAATAGCACGCCGCAAAAGGGCGCGCCCTGCTGCTGCATCCCTTTTAGCGTAGGTGCGACGATCTCGCTCCCCACTCTTTTTATCAGCGCGGCATCCGCTAGCGGGCTTGGCGCATAAGCCCCCATGCCGCCGGTATTCGGGCCCAGATCGCCGTCAAGAAGCTTTTTGTGATCCTGTGCTACAGGCAAGCTTACGAAATTCTCCCCGTCGCAGATCGCAAAAAAGCTCAGCTCGAAGCCCTCTAAAAACTCCTCCACAACGACGCGCTTGCCCGCTTCGCCAAAGCTTTCGCCGCTTAGCATATCTGCAGCGGCTTTTTTAGCTTCATCTCTGGAATTTGCGATGATGACGCCCTTGCCCGCGCACAGGCCGTCTGCTTTGACCACGACGCGGCCGTTTAGACCGTCTATAAATTTTGAAATTTCGGATAGATCGTCGCTGCTTAGGAATTTTGCGGTTTTGATATGATTTCGCGCCAGAAAGTCTTTCATATAGACTTTGGAGCCCTCAAGCTTCGCCGCAGCGGCGCTAGGACCGAATATCGCGAGACCTTGCGCTTTAAAAATATCCACGATCCCTTTTGTAAGCGGCTCTTCGGCGCCCACGATAGTAAGAGCTACCTCGTTGTTTTTGGCAAAGAGCGCGAGCTCATTAAAATCTTTTAAATCCAAATTTTTACCGAGCGCCTTTGTAGCGCCGTTTCCCGGAGCAAAATACAGATTTAAAACGTTTTTATCCTCGCGAAGTCTTAGCCCGATCGCGTATTCTCTACCGCCGCCGCCGATTATTAGGATATTCAATGAAGCCTCCGTAACGTAAAAAACCCAAGTGAGCGTTGCGTAAAAAGAATCGGCTCAAACAAAGCCAATCTTGCAACTAGGAAAAATCTCTAGGTCGCAACCCGTAACTTTAAAAAAGCTCGAGCCGAGCCGCGTCACACGGACCTCTCACGTCGTCGCTTATACAAATATGTTGAACCCTCATATAAAACGCTCTCGCTTCACCCAGGCTTGGGCAAAATTATAGTCAAAATTTGCTTAAACTATGGCAAAAGCGCCAGATCGACGCAGGATTTTATCGACATTCTTTCGCAGATTATCGGCTCGCAAAACTCGCTCAAAACGCTCGCCGTCGTCCTACCGATACAGACCGCCCTGTAGCCCCCGTCCCAGCCGAAATTTGCGGTAAAGCCGCGAACGTTCTTAGGCGAGGTAAAAATCAGCGTGCTGCCTTGCGGCGGCTTTGCGGCGGCGGGGAGGCTAAGGATGCAATTTTCGTAGGCGATCACGCTTTGCAGCCGCACGCCGGCGCTAGATAGAATTTGCTCCAGCCTCGATACCGTCTCGCGCGCGCGCAGATACAGCGCGTCTCTGCCCTGCAAGAGCGGCGCGATCTCGGCGGCAAACTCGTTTCCGTGCCCGTGCCGTGCCAGAAAAATATCGCGGAATCCAAACTCGCGCGCAGCCGCCGCACACGGCTCGCCGATAGCGTAAACGGGCGTATCTAAATCAGGCAAAATTTCATTAAATTTTATCGCCGCCACCGCATTTTTGGAGGTAAAAATTAGCGCGCCCGTCTGCG
>NZ_CALIBH010000155.1 GCF_938045775.1 uncultured Campylobacter sp. | reverse complement strand
GCAAGCTGCATATTTTGCGGCTTTCCTTGCATGTGCATCAGCACGTAAGCGGCGTCGTAGCGAAGCGCAAGCGGAGCGAGGGCGAGGTTTGCGCTGATATCGTTAATGATACTAAAGCCCCGATCTAGCGCAAATTCCAAACAATACTCATCGAAGCTATCGAGGCTGAATTTAGCCTTTTCGTGCAGACGCAGGCGATAAATTTCGCTCAGCACGTCCTTTATGCGCGCAAACTCCTCATCCCTGCCGCAGTACTGGCTGCCCGGGCGCGAGCTCACGCCGCCGATGTCGATAATGGCGGCGCCTTGCTCGATCATATTTTCGATCTTGCAGATCGCCTCTTTTAAGTTTGCCGCGCGGCTTGCGGGGTTGAAGCTATCGGAGTTGATATTGACGACGCCCATTATTTCGCAGCTTTGCGGCTTGGCAAATTTCTTGCCTAGAAATTTCGCGACCTCTTTTAGCCCAAAATCCTGCAGCGCTTCTTTTTGCGCTAAAGCTTCGATCTGGCGATCGTTTGCGATCAAAACTGCGTCCGTACCATCGCGCCCTAGGATCACTCCTTCGTTGCACGCAAGCTCGGCGCCGATACTAAGGGCATCCTGCTTTAAAATATTTGCCGCGGGCGCTCGCAAATTTTTTAGATAGAAAAAGTTTAGGCGCGATTTTTTCTGCATTATCGCCCGCCCCGCATTTCGTACGCCGATGCGCTCGCAAATCAGCGAAAAATCTGCTTCGTTTGAAATTTTATAAATTTTCATCTTTTCTCCTCGATCATCAACAGTAACGGAGTAAGCACGGCATGGGCTTTGGCGTTATGCTCGGCAAGATAACTCAAGCGGTCAATCCGCTGCAGCTCATCGCCGCTTAGCCTGACGCCCGCTTCGAAGCACTCTAGCGCGATCTCGCCGATGAGCGCTTTTAGCGCCGTTTTGTCCAGCTCGCCCTTGCGCTCCAGCGCGATCTGCGCGTCGATAAACTCCACCGCTTCCTTTAGGCTTAGCCTGGTTAAGTTTAGCCCGGTGCGGTATCTGGGCTTTCGCACGCAGAGGTTTTGTACGATCAGACGCGAGCGGATGGTGGGCAGCAGGGCGTTGATGAAAGGGGTGATCAGGAAAAACACCGTGTTTTTAGGCGGCTCCTCTAAAATTTTAAGCAGAGCGTTTTGCGCCTCCTCGCCGAATTTCGTAGCGGCGATGACGATGACCTTATCCTCGCGCTCGGCGACGTAGGCTTCGTCGATGATCTTTCGCGCCTCGTCGATCTTAAGCTCGACGCTTTCGAAAAACCTTAAATTTTTGCGTGGAATTTCGGCTAAAATTTTATCTTTAAAGCCCTCATAATCGTTTGTTAAAACGATCTGATTTATGATTTTCAAAGCACCACTTCGTCAAAAAGCACGGCGTCAATGCTTTTATCTAAAATTTTAAAAAGTTGGATCAGTTTGAGATCGAGGCTCGGATCGCTCTCGCTCATGTAAAAGCTGTTTTGCAGCCTCTCATCGATGAGCCACAGATAGCTGTCCTCGTGGCTTTTGGCGATTTTGGCTAGCGGATGGTTGCCGTTGCCGATGTAAAAATATATAAAGCCGTTGGCAAACGCGAGGCTTAGCATATCGTTTAGCAGCAGCGCGTCCTCCAGGCTATTTACGCCGCCGCGATAGAGCGAGCGCAGCGAAAAAAACGGTAGCAGCGGGCGTGAGTTGGTAGAGGAGTTGATCTTTTTGATAATGTATTCGCTAAACCAGCTTCGCTCATCGTCGCAGATGATGATGAAAGCAAAGCCGTCGTGGAGGAATTTTAGCTTTGATGCTAAAAGCGGCGTCCAGTCCTCCTTGCGATCCTCGAGCCACTCAAGTCCGGGCTCGGAGCGCATCGCCGTAACGCTCCAAGTGTGCAGATCCTGCATTATTTATCCAAATCGTAGGCTTTATGCAGCGCGCGCACGGCAAGCTCGCCGTATTTGGCCTCTACGATCATCGAAATTTTAATCTCGCTCGTGGAGATCATCTGGATGTTGATCCCTTCGTCCGCAAGCGTCTTAAACGCCTTGCTGGCTATGCCGCTGTGGCTTTTCATACCCACGCCTACCAAAGAAACCTTTACGATATCGGCGTCCGATTCGATGATGGAATTCGGATTTGGATTTACCTCTTTCATTACCCTATAGGCCGTCTCTAGCTCGTTTTGCGGCACGGTAAAGCCCAAATTCGTCTCGCCGTTTCGTCCGATATTTTGCACGATCATATCGACGTTGATCTCCTTGCTCGCAAGCGCGGAGAAAATTTCAGCCGCGACGCCGGGGCGATCCTCTACGTTTCTAATCGTAATTCTTGCTTGATTTTTATCCAGTGCAATGCCGCTAATTACCGCATCTTCCATCTTTTCTTCTCCTGTTATGAGTGTTCCTTCATGATCGTTAAAACTGCTTCGCGTCACCAAATTTACGTTTAATTTCTTCGCAAGCTCGACGCTTCGATTTTGCAAAACCTTCGCTCCCAAGCTCGCAAGCTCAAGCATCTCGTCGTAGCTGATGCGATCAAGCTTCTTGGCTTTGGGCTCAATGCGCGGATCGGTCGTATAAACGCCGTCCACGTCGGTGTAAATTTCGCACAGATCGGCATTCAGCGCTCCTGCGACGGCGACTGCGCTAAGATCGCTCCCGCCTCGCCCGAGCGTAGTTACTTCGCCTGCGGTGCTAATACCTTGAAAGCCCGCGACGACGACGATTTTGCCCTGCTTTAACGCCTCTTGCATGCTTTTTGGATCGATAGAGACGATGCGAGCTTTGGTGTGAAAATTATCCGTCACGATGCCCGCACCACGCCCGCTAAATGCGATCGCAGCATAGCCCTTGGCATTTAGCGCGATAGCCAAAAGTGCGCTCGTGACGCGCTCGCCCGAACTTAGCAACACGTCCATCTCTCTGCCTACGGGAGTTTTAGTAAAAAATTCCGCCTGCTCGATGAGCTGATTGGTAACGCCGCTCATCGCAGAGACGATTACCGCGACATCGTGTCCTTCGTTTTTAGTCTTTATCACGCGCTGCGCGACCGCCTCGATCCGCTCTAGCGTACCGACGCTCGTACCGCCGTATTTTTGAACGATCAGCATTAAATGTAACCCTCCTCCTTAAAATATTTTAAAACCGTCGCGTAAATCGGCTTTTTGAAGTGATTTACGTGCCTTAAAACCTCATTTGCGCCTACGAATTTAAATGCGTCGAACTCCGGAAGTTTAGTATTGATGTTTATATCGGCTAAGCTTCGCAATCGCACTAAAAAATATCTTTGAATTTGCCCGTCGTATGGGCGCATCTTTTGAGCTACCCCATCGGGAAAGTCGTAGCTAAGCCACTTCGGGCACTCAGCGATGATATCGACTTTGTTTGTTCCGATCTCCTCACCCAGCTCTCTGTGGATCGCCATCTTAGGCGTCTCACCATCGTCGATACCACCTTGAGGAAACTGCCAAGCGCCTTTGATGTCGCTTCGTTGCGCGATTAAAATTTCGCAATTAAACGGATACGAGGGCGAAAGTACGATTGCAGCGACATTTGGTCTGTAATTTTTCTCTTTTTCCATCTCGTTTTCTCACAAAAAATTTCTCAAAATTCTACCTAAAAATATTAAAATTTGCGTTAAGAGGCTTAAAATTTATATAAATTTTCAAATTAATTCGCTAAATTTTGCGACATAAATTTAGCCCATAGGACCGCCCTTGCACATCTACATCCACGTGCCGTTTTGCACCTCAAAATGCCCGTATTGCGCCTTTGGCTCCTTCAGCGATAAGTTTAGCCTCGCAAAAAGCTACTTTCGCGCGCTAGAGCTTGAAGTGCGCGACTTTTTGGCGAAAAATCCGCATGCGCAAATTTCGACGCTTTTTATCGGCGGAGGCACGCCAAGCGCCGTAGATGCGGGGCTTTATGATGAAATTTTTGCCCTGCTTGCGCCGCATTTTGCCGCCAAAGCCGAAATCAGCTCGGAAGCCAACCCAAACTCCGCTAGCCCCGCTTGGCTTAGGGCGATGCGAAAGCTCGGCGTAAACCGCATCAGCTTCGGCGCGCAAAGCTTCAACGACGCCAAGCTAAAGTTCCTCGGTCGCGCGCACAGTGCGGCGCAGATTTTCCTAGCGGTGCAAAATGCCAAAGCGGCGGGCTTTGATAATATAAATTTAGACCTAATCTATGCGAGCAAATTTGACGATAAAAGGAATTTAAAATTTGAAATGGCTGAGCTTGCGCGCTGCGAAGTGCCGCACCTAAGCGCCTATGCGCTAAGCCTTGAGGAAAATACGCCTTTTTTCGGGCGCGAAAGCTTTAAAAAGGAAAGCGCGGCTCTAGCTAAATTTCTCTTTGCCCTTGCGGCGGATAGCGGCTTTAGCCAGTATGAAATTTCAAATTTTGCCGCGCGCGGACTGCGCTGTAAGCACAATCTCGCCTACTGGCGCGGCGAGGACTATGCGGGATTTGGAGCGTTTGCGGTCGGAACTAGCGGGCAGGCGCGCCTTAGCTCGCCTAAAAATTTGCGAGATTACATCGCAGATCCGCTGCAAAAACAGCGTGAAGCTCTAAGCGCGCAGGATAAAAAGCTCGAGCGCATATTCCTTGGGTTGCGCTGTATTTTGGGCGTGGACGCGCAAATTTTAGACGCCGCGGAGCTAAGCAACGCGCGGCTGCTCGTGCAGGCAAAAAAGCTGAAATTCAGCGAGGCTAAATTTTATAATCCCAACTTTTTGCTCGCCGACGAGATCGCACTTTTTATCGCGCAAGAAAGCCGCAATGGGCGCTAAATTTAAGATTAATGAAATTTTAGTTACAATACGCCACTTTTTACGTTAGGAAATTTTATGTTTGGTATCAGTATGCCTGAAATTACGGTCATTTTAATCATCGCGATAATCGTGCTGGGGCCCGAAAAGCTTCCAAAAGTGTTGGTCGAGCTCGCTAAATACTTCAAAGTCATCAAAAAAACCATCAACGACGCAAAATCGAGCTTCGATCAGGAGCTTCGCATCGCCGAGCTCAAAGAGGACGCCAAAAAATATAAAGAGAGTATCACGCAAGCAAGTGAGGGCGTGCGCAAAAAGCTCACGTTCGAGGAGCTCGACGAGATAAAAGGCGGTATCGACTCGGTCAAAGAGACGCTAAATGCGGGTCTAAAAGACGCGGAAAGCTCGCTTAAAGAAACGCTTAACTCGGACGCCGCCAAAGATACGCTAAATTCTGCGGAAGTCTCGGCGCAAAAACAGAGCGAGACGGCAAATTTAAAAGCAAATTCGAGCGGCGAAAATTCCGCGCAAAGCTCTGCCCGCACCGCAAACTCTACGCAAGGCTCCGTCCTCGGCGCAATGAATTCCGGCGCTGAAAGTAAAAGCGCGAATTCTGGCGCTGTAAACAAAGGCGAAAATTCCATGCCGAGCACGGGCGGCAGTGCAGAAAATAGCGCGCAAAATACGAAAGCAAGCGGTGAAGCGAAAAACGGCGCACAAGATGCAAACGCAAATTTAAACGGCGATGCGCAAAATTCTACGCAAAATTACGCACAAAATAGCGATACGCAAAAATCATAATGAGAGAGAAATTTAATGTTTGAAGAGCTAAAACCCCATCTAGCCGAGCTTCGCAAGCGCCTGGTGATCTGCGTGCTGTCCGTCATCGTCCTTTTTATCGCGTGCTTCGGCTTTTGGGAGGATATTTTAGGCTTTATGACCCGCCCGCTAGTGCGCGTACTTCCCAAAGGCAGCGAGATCATCTTTACCCAGCTTGGCGAAACGTTTTTTACCGCGATGAAGGTGTCGTTTTTCACCTCGCTGCTTCTAGCGATGCCGATAATTTTCTGGCAGGCGTGGCTTTTCATAGCGCCCGGGCTTTACGACAACGAGAAAAAATATGTCATCCCCTTCGTTAGTGGCGCGAGCATTATGTTCTTTTTAGGCGCGGCGTTTTGCTATTTTTTCGTAATCCCCGTCGCGTTTAATTTCTTGGTAAATTTTGGCGCCAAGCAATTTACTGCGATGCCTACAATCGGCGAATATGTAGGCTTTTTCGCTAAGCTCGTCGTCGCATTTGGCATCAGCTTCGAGCTTCCAGTGGTGACCTTTTTTCTCGCCAAGATCGGGCTTGTGACGAACAAAAGCCTAAGCGATTTTTTCCGCTACGCAATCGTCATTATTTTCATCTTTGCAGCGGTGATGACGCCGCCGGACGTGCTTAGTCAGTTTATGCTCGCAACTCCGCTAATTGCGCTTTATCTGCTTTCGATCTTCATTGCCAAAATGATAAATCCGTATAAGCCTGAGGATGACGAAGGCGAAAATTCCACGGACGTAGCGCAGGCGTGAGATGGCGGATCTAAATTTAGTTGGCAGCTACGATTATGAGCTTCCTAGCGAGCTCATCGCAAGCGCGCCTGCGATGCCCAAACAAAGCGCACGCCTGCTGATCTATGACCGCGCCAAGCAGCAGATCACGCACGCGCACTTCGGCGATCTAGCGGACGCCCTGCCGCCCTGCGATATTATTTTTAACGACACGCGGGTGATTAAGGCGCGCCTATTCGGTCATAAAAACAGCGGCGGCAAGATCGAGCTTCTACTAAACTCGCCGCTTGCGGGCGATAAATTTAGCGCCTATATTCGCGGTAGCGTCAAAGTAGGCAGCGAATTAAAATTTCAAAGCGGTCTTGAAGCGCGCGTTTGCGAGCTGATGGAAGGCGGGCTTCGCATCGTGCAGTTTGAGCAGGGCGGTAAAGCTTTAAACACCCATGATGTTTTTGAAATTTGCGAACGTATCGGCCACGTGCCGCTGCCGCCGTATATCAAGCGCGCCGATACCAAGCAGGACGAGAGCTGGTATCAAAGTATCTTCGCGCGCGAGCAAGGCGCCGTCGCCGCACCAACCGCAAGCCTTCATTTTAACGATGCGATGCTAAACGATCTGCGTAAAAACCACGAAATTTATTTTATCACGCTACACGTAGGCGCGGGTACTTTCAAGCCCGTGGAAGTAGCGGATCTGCGCGATCATAAGATGCACGGCGAGCTCTACTCCATCCCGCCGCAGACCGCGCAAATTCTAAAAAGCGAGCGAAAAATTTTAGGCGTGGGTACGACCGTTACGAGAACGATCGAAAATTTTGCACGTAACGGGCAAAGCAGCGGAATCTGCGAGCTATTTTTACACCCGGGCAACCCGCCGATAAGACAGAATTTTTTGCTTACGAACTTTCACCTGCCAAAATCCACGCTGATAATGCTCGTAGCGAGCTTCATCGGTCTTGAGCGCACGCTTGAGCTCTACCGCATCGCAGTGGAGCAAAGATACCGCTTCTACTCCTATGGCGATGGGATGCTTGTGCTATGAAAGCCATGGTTTTAGGCGCACTAGCAATATTGGCTGCGACGGCAGGCTTTGCGGCAAGAAAACTTTTTGCTAAAAAGCACGCCGTAAGCGGCAAAATTTTCTCCGCTGCGCCTAAAGCCAAAGAAAGTAATTCCGTCGTGCCCAGACGTGAGGATATCGCGCAGATCGATATTTTAAAAATTTTAAAATTTCAAAGCGAAATTTTATTTGAGGAGTGCACGAAATACGATAGCACGCTCTATCTTAGCTTCCCACCGCAGCTGCCGCGTATCTACGGCGGCGAGGTGCTAAATCTCACTAGCGCGGTTTTTGACGCGTGCGAGTTTTTCCTACAAAATATTGCTGAACCGATCCGCGTAAGCGTGGAATTTAGTAGCAAGGAACTTAGAGCAAATATGAGCTCTATCAAGCTCGACGTGCGAGTAGGTATCGATCGCGAGCTAAAGGATCCGCGTACCTATGCGCTTAAAAGTGCACTAGAAAGCGCTGCTAGCACGGATGATGAGTATCTTACTTCGGCGCAGACCCATTTACGTGCACTCGGTTCGCATCCGAGTATTGGAGCCGACGGGCGCGGAACCTTTATCAAAATGGATGCGGTGCTTAGCTGCTTCGCACAGCAAAGTTTTAGCGCCAAAAAATACGACTACAACGTCATAATCACGCATAAAAACCGCGCGATCTTTGAGGAGCTAAGAGATTTTTTGAGCGGGCTTGGCTGCGACGTGATGCCAAACTCCAACTGGGAGAGCGCAAAGAGGCACCTAAACGACTTCATCTACGTAGCCGACGTCGTCATCCTCGACGCCGAGATCTTGCGCGCAAATATAAGCGAAATAAACTACCTCAACGCGCTGGAAAAAGACGGGGTATTTTTCATATTTTTGCTTAAAAACAAACACTCGCTCAAGGTGCTGGAGGGGCTAAGCTTTAAATTTTTCAAGCTCGAGATGCCATACTTCTACGACGAATTTTACGCCACGCTTGATCTCATCGAAAAGATCAAAAACGATGAGAATTTCTTGGGGCTGTAGCGAACGGGTAACGACAAATTTAAAACCTAAGAGATTGAAGTGCTATATTTTGACTTAGATTGGATCAAGGGCAATATAAAAGATAGTGAATATACCTTAAGGCAGCGGCGGTATGAGGCGTATTTGGAAGGGCTGCATAAAAATATGCATACGCTAGAAAGAATTTTTGCGGGCATAAACTTCAACGATGCGCTATTGCTACCCAAAAAGCAAATTAATGAAAAGTTGCATTTGAAATTTTACATCGGAGATTTGCAAAATGGATATTATGAACTAAAATGCGTTATGAGCTCGGATCAAAGATGCGACGCGGCGCCCGGCGAAATAATAACGAGCGAGATATTTTACGAAAATGGCAATTACCGCTTCTCTTTCATCCTCGCTTGCTTGAAGGAATACGCCGTTAACTTCTCCAGGATAGATAGCCTTAAATTTAACGCGATTTCGCAGAAAAAATACCACTTTGAGCATAAGAAATTTAAACTTTCATAGAAAACCGCGCGCCCAATCGGTCGCGCATAAAATTTTGCCCGTAAAGATCGCGCCCTTAAATTTATCCCTCTTGCAAGCCGCAAACAGCGCAAATTCCGTCGCGCCTTGCAGCCAAATTCGTTAAATTTTTACTCACAGATCGTACGTAGGCGGGCTTATTTTATCCGCTTACCTCAAAAACGATCAAGCTTTATTTTGAAAATTTACGCCCCAAGCGGACTTAAAAAATTTTACAAGCGGCATAATCTGTTTTGAAGCGCCCGATAAGACGTATATTAAGCGAGTAAATTTAAGAATTTAGTGCGGATGGCTTGGCTCGCGATTTAAATTTTATCTTTCGCCCTCTTTTTTAGCCTTGACTGCCTCATAAAGTTCGTCGATCGAGGTTGCGGACGAGCCCGAATATTTCTGCGCCGCTTGCATAGTTTTTTTGCCCCATTTACCGTCGATCGTCACGCCGTAGCCGCTAAACATCAAACTTCGCTGGATATAATAGACTTTATCTTGCTGCGTCATA
>NZ_CALIBH010000154.1 GCF_938045775.1 uncultured Campylobacter sp. | reverse complement strand
ACGATAGATGAAATTTCGAGTGAAATTTTAAATTTAGACGGGAAGTAGGGCGGCGGATTATGCCTGCGCAACTTAGACCCGTTGCGAGCGAAATTTTACGGCGGATTATGGAATTTCCATACGCGATGCTTGCGCGACAGCGGCTAAATTTTAAAATTTAATCTAAGCGCAGGCGGCGGGCGGCGTGCATCAAAATGGGCGGCTCGGTAGTCAGTTCAGCAGATGCGAAACAGTAGCGAAACTAGCGGCAAAAAATAGGCGGCACAAAACGAATAGCGTAGCAGATGTGCAATAGACAGTGCCTCTGGCTTTTGAATTTATAAAATTTTATCCCGTGTGAAAATGCAGCGTGATTTAGACCTATTGCGAGTCAAATTTGGTGGCAGATTGCGTAATTTGTCTGCGCAGCGTAGGGCGAAATTTTAAAATTTAATCTAAGCGTAGGCGGGACGGGATTATGGCGCACTTATCGCACTGCCGCGCCCCTTAAATTTTTTAAGAAGCAGCTAAAAATTTTTATATATAATCGCCGCTTAAAATAAGGAGTGCTAATGAAAAAATTCTATCTTAAAATTTCGTTATTTGCGTTTATAACGGTATTCACAGCGATGCCAGCTGCAGCAAAAGTAAGCATAGACGACTTCAAAACCCAAGAGGAAAAAGATTTATCGATCTCTTGCGATGACGGCGATGGGAAATATAGCGCGTGTATGAAACTGGCTGAAATTTTAACCAAAAGATGCGATAACGAAGATTTTAGGAGCTGCGAGATTGCGGGAGAGTTTTTATCGGCATTTGGACGATATAGAGACGCTATCGCTCCTTTAAGCAAGGCTTGCGATGCAAATTTGATGTTGTCTTGCGTTTCGTTAATGACGACAGATATAGCAGCTACGGGAAATATCGATAGGGCGATAAGAAGCTTGGATAAAATTTGCGATGCCAAAATCGACGGCAGTGAGGAATATTGTAAATTTAAAAACGAGCTTGAAATTTGCTTAAAAGATACGGAATGTAATCCGATAAAAAGAGGCAAAGAGCTTCTAAACTGGATAGTGGAGCAATGATATGAAAAGTTTGGTATTGATAGCGATGTTGGCATTCTAGTGTGCGTATGCTGGTTTTGGTTTTAAAGAAAAGGATTTAGCAAATTTACATTCGCTTTGCAATAAGGGCGACGGGAAATATAGTGCCTGCACGAAGCTAACGGATATATTATCAAAGCATTGTGATAGCGGCAATGCCGAAAAATGCGGAGAACTCGGATATGTGCTATATGAGATGGGCAAGACCGAAGAGTCTATCGCACCACTAGAGAAAGCTTGCGATGCGGATTTGGCGTTTTATTGCTTTAAATTAGGATCTGATGAGCTTGGGCGCACAGATAATATAAATAGAGCGCATGCTAGTTTTTCAAAAGCTTGCAAGCTTGGCATTAAAGATGAAAAACTTCTACAAGTATCTTGCATGGCTGAAGATAAATTAAAAGAGTGTTTAAGCAATAGCGAATGTAATCCATTAAAAGTGATAGAAAGTATTTACTACACGGCTAAAAGTATAATGCAAAATTAAAATTTTTAATTAAGGAGTAAAAGATGGCAAATCCAAAGAGGGGCAAAGAGCGATAATGAAAAAATTCTATCCCGTAATTTTGGCGCTTTTGATCTTAATGATGCCGGTCGCGGCAGAGTGCAACCAAAGCGTAGCCGATAGCAAAGAGATAAAATTTACGTCGTTTTCTGATTCAAATTTATATCGTTTAGAGCGGCTGAAATGAAAGCGCTATTTTTAACTCGCAATAAAACAAGCGTGCAAATGGGTGCTTGATATGAGCGAGGAGGAGAAAGAGCAAATTTTATATTTGAGGCGATATTTAAAGCTAGGCTGCAAAGACGGCAATGCGCAAATGTGCAAGGATTTAGG
>NZ_CALIBH010000153.1 GCF_938045775.1 uncultured Campylobacter sp. | reverse complement strand
TTTAAGCAATGTATAATTAAATAAATTTTTTACGAAAGGATACCTATGAATTACGATCTAACATCGAAATTTCCGAATTTGCGCTGCAAAGAGCGCTTAAACCTACCTACGCTATCCATAGCGGCATGTTTGTTGCTGTCGGGTACTTGTCTAGGCGCCTATACCGAAACGGGAATGCTCGGTAATACGAGTAGTTGGGAGAGTGACGAATATAAAAAAGATTGGGGTTTAACCTCAATGAATGCTTCTACAGCTTATGCGCTAGGCTTTGACGGTAGCGGCGTAAAAATCGGCGTTATGGACTCGGGCGTACTGCTTAGCCACCCAGAATTTGGAGGCGGAAGGATAAATATTGTAAAAAGCAGTGGCGTATACGATAAAGACGGAATGAGGTATCCCGATACTAAATATGGCAATTCACCCTTTAAGGCAGGTTCAAGCAGTGAATACGACGAGACAAATAAAGGTGAGTTTAAAAAGGGCGAAAAATTCGACATCGATGGCTCGTGGCAAGCAGGCGTAAATGATAGCCACGGTACGCATGTCAGCGGTACTATGGCTGCAAGCAGGGACGGTAACGGAATGCACGGCGTAGCGTATAAGTCAAATTTATACTCCGCAAATACAGGTGGCAACGATGGTATGACTTACGGACCGAATCAGGATTACAATTTTTTTCTAAAAGGTTACAACGCGCTTGCCGATGCAGGCGTCAGGGTAATCAACAATAGTTGGGGGTCAAATAGAAAGGTAAATTCCGCCTACTCGGGCGCTACGGGCTATAAACCATCCTCCGGCTTAAGGCATATAAACGAATACAATACGAACATCAGAGATACTATCAGTGTTACTGAAACTAACAACGCTAAAGATCATATGTATCTAAAAGACTTAAACGCAGCTAAAAAAGCTTACTATCAGTTTGTTACTAAAGGCGAGAAAAGCTTCATAGATGCCGCATACGAAGTAGCGGTCAAAAGACAGGTCATTCAGGTTTTTACGGCAGGAAATAGAAGCCTTATGGCGGAGTCTTTTACTCGTGCAGCCCTGCCGTATTTTAGGCCTGATGCAGAAAAATACTGGGTAAATGTCACGGGACAAAATGGTACTTGGGGCTATCCTAACGGCAGTAACGCAAACGGCGAAGTAAGTGATGCACAGAGATTTAATCTCGCAGGAAATTCCAAATGGTGGACGATCGCCGCACCCGCTGCAGATATTTACTCCTCCACCGTAAATCTAAAAACTAAAAAGGCTTCATACGCTAGCTGGGGTGGTACCTCTATGGCGGCTCCACACGTAAGCGGTGCGTTAGGTGTCATATTCCAGCGCTATCCATATATGAATGCGGCACAGGTCCGCGATACGATGCTTACTACCGCAAGACAAACTACGCTTAGAGCAGGTCACGAAGGGCAACCCTTGGAGCGCTGGGGCAGTGATGGGCTCGGCGTACCAAGCAAAGTCTGGGGCTGGGGTATCTTAGACCTTGGCAAAGCAATGTTTGGTCCTGGGCAATTTTTAGGAAATTTCGACATTACTATGGATCAAGACGATATATGGAGCAACGATATATCTGATAAAGCTATCAAATTTAGAAAAATCGAGGATCAAAACGAAGCAGCCGTTTGGGCAGCAAGAAAAGCCATCCTTGCTTCAAAACAAAATTTAAGCCCAGAGGAAAAAGCTGAGCTTACTTTTGAGACCGCAAGAGAGAAGGCGAGAGCCGAGCGGGCCGCACAGGGCTATGAGGGTGCGCTCATCAAAAGAGGCAACGGTACCTTAACACTTACGGGCAACAACACTTTCACCGGGGTTACCACTATCTATGGTGGTAAAATTTCGGCACTCAATCAATCAATCGGTAAAAGCAAACATATCGATGTACAAAATGGCGGCGAACTTGAAATCTTGCACTCTGCAGTATATAGGATACCTGAAAGGAACGGCTGGCGAAGCGTGAGCAAGGCAAGCGATGCAACCACCGTAAAAGCAACAATCAATAGCGGTGGCGCATTCGTAGTAAATGATGGCGTGAATAATTTAAATTTGAGCTTTAAGCAAGGCTCATTACTAAGAGCAGGGCAAGTTAATACTAGCGATCTTCAAAACCTCGTCGACAACCCCGGCTCTAAGAAAATTTTAACCGCCACGGGCACATTTAGCGGTGCAAATTTAGCAAGCACTCAGGATAGCTATGCGTTTTTCAAAACGAGCAAAGAGGAGGCGAGTGGCTCAAATTTACGCCTTTCGATCCAAAGTGGAACGAGTATGCAAGATTTTGCACTAAGCTCTTCGCAAAGAGCGTTCGCAGATCTACTCGTCGCCAATCGCAGCAGCGGAATTTATACGCAAATTTTAGGCTCAAACCATGCTCAAGCGCGAGAGTATTATAGCGCGTTCGCAAATGATGCTGAATTCGCTGCGGTAAATAATTCCGCGATAAATTCCATAATGATGGCAAGCATCGTTAAAAACCGAGGTGGCGCGAATGCTGTAAATATTGATAAAGACACTAGATTTTGGATCTTTTCGGGCACAAATCGAATTAAATCCGATAAAGATACCGGTATTGGTAAATTGCATTCCGATTCGTTCGTAAATTTAATCGGTATTGACTCTTTAATCGGCGATAGTTCAAGCGTCGGTGTATTTGTAGGCGCAGGGCGTACGGACGATAAAATAAGCGGCACCAAGGAAGTCAAAAGCAAGGATTTTCATAGCGGAATTTATTCCGACATCGGTTTTGAACCTGTTAAATTTAGCTTCGGTGCGATATATTCGAAATATGATCGAGATAGAAAGCTAATCTCATCGGTTTCGCCTATAGTTTACGAATATGTAGGTTCAAATGCCTCTAGTTTAAGTGCATTCGCACAGGTTTCTTATATGGGTTTTAGCAACGCGGACAGCTTTAGTGTAGAACCCTATGCTGGTGTTTCGCATACTCGCACGAAAATAGACGATGTCAGCAACTCTTTGATTCGCATTGAAAACAAAACGCGAAATTTACAAGCCGTAAGCATTGGTATAAAACCTAGCGTTCCGTTTAGAATCGGCGGAGTAGGTTTAAGAGCAAGTGCAGACGTGGCATATAATCGCTTCTTTTCGGATAAGCAGCCCCAGGCTTATTTATACGTAAACGGGCTAGGTGGTACGCAGCTAAAAGGTGAGAAGTTACAAAACCTAACGACCGCCGAAGCAGGAATCGAGGCGTCTCTTTCAAGCCGCGCTACGCTTAAGCTCTCCTACGTCGGAGCATATGGAAGCGATGTTAAATCTAACGGCATAGGACTAAGATTTAGACTGGAATTTTAGTAGAAAGGTAACGATGAATTTCGGTGGTACCGAATTTTGAGCCAAGCGTTTTAATTTGGATCAAATTAGACATTTTTTAATTCTACGGCAAGACGGCGTATGAGGTGTAAATTTCGCATTTTAAAGGCGATATTTTCGCGCCTCATGCCGAAAGCCGTATAAAATTAACGAGCGAGTGCGGCCTGGAATTTTAACGCGGACGAAGCGGCCGATACAAGCAAGCGGTGCTGGCGAGTCAAATTTAAACGAGCAAGACGATGCGAGCAGGCAAATACGAGCTAAATTCCATAAGAGCGGACGAGCAAGAGTTTGGATATAGACGGGTAAATTTAACAATGGTAAGCCGATACAGGCTGAATTTTAGGCTAGCTTAATGAGCGAATGCGGGATAAATTTTAATGAATACGAATGGGCGCGAGCTCGGGCAAATACGAGCAAATTTAATAATTGCGAGCAAACGCAAACTCGGACGCGAGCTAAATTTAACGAAAGCGGCAGCAGCGGGCAAAAT
>NZ_CALIBH010000152.1 GCF_938045775.1 uncultured Campylobacter sp. | reverse complement strand
GATTTGCCGAGGGCGCGCTTGATATTTGCGAGCCTTTCGGCATCGGGGTGATTTTTGAGGGTGAAAGACCGCTGCGCGTGGAAAATTTAGAGCTTTGCTAGCTGCGGTAAAATGCTAAATTTAAAGGCGGACGGGAATTTTAATGCTTTGCCGAGTTTGAAATTTTTCGGCTCTTCGCGAATATAGCGCGGTAAATTTTAAAATTTAACCGCAAGGTGTGACATCAAAAAGACGCGGCGCCGAATTTGATATAATCTCTAAAATTTAAACGCTTAAAAGGAGCGAGCCGTGAGCGAAAAATTTCAAGCCGAGATGAAAGAGCTAGACGAAAAATTCGCCGCAATACCGGAGAATTTAAAGAAGCGATACGATAAACACAGACTAATTAGGTGCTCTAGTATGGTATTTTTAGCGCTTTTGTTCGGCATTGCATCGGTAGCTTCGCGACTTATTTCTTACGTGGATATTCAGATGCCCGAGCTTCTTTTGTTTTGTATGGCGGTCATTTTATCCATTTGCTTGACGACATTTTGTTTAAAGTGCTATAAGACAAAAAAATACAGCAACTTTTTCATAAAAAATCAAGATGCCAGTTTAATGATTTTTACTTTTGAGAATACGGCTAGCTTAGTCTTGGTTTTATTTCCCACTTTGCTATTTCTATCTTCGGCAATGGGAGGTTCGCGAGATGAGTTAAGCGACGCCGGCACTTTATACGGAGTCTTTATAGCTCCGATTTGCATATTAGTTTTTCTTTTATGCTATTTTTATAATAAAGGCTCATATACTCCAAGGATCCATATCTGCGGCTCTCAAACGAAGCTTGATTTGTCGGTGCGAGAAGCCGAATTTAAAGAGGACGAACTAAACGAGAAATTTGCCAATATTCCAAAAAATTTAAAAAGGCGATATGACATACATAGATTGATTAGGCGTGCGAGCGCAATATTTTTGGCGTTTTTATTTATCATTGTCACATTTGCGAGCGCTATTGCTACATTGCGCAGCGTTGTTATTGTTTTAGTAATGTTATTTTCGTCCATTCTATTAACTATAGGTTATTTAAAAAGTAATTCTATGAAAGAATATAGCAAGCTTTTCATAAAAAATCAGCGAATTTCTTTAGTGGTTTTTACTATTGAAAATTTAGCTAGCGCGGCTTTGATTTTGTATCCGCTAGCGCTCATAATAGTGGCATTGATCGCTAAAAATGATGAGAGGATAATAGACTTGCTTTTAAGTGGCTCGAATATATCGTCTGTTTGCTTGATCGTTTTCGCAGCGTGCTATTTTTTCAGCCGAAGCACATATATTCCAAAAAACGATAAATTCTGCTAAATTTAAACGGGATGAGAGCTCGCGAATATTCTTGCTGATGAATTTTGCGGTGCCCGCGGCGTTTTTATTCGCGTGGCTTCGGACGGAAAAAATTGCTTAGAATTTTACGGATGTTTACGTAAGAAATTGGGCGAAATTCCGCTTTGGCGCGGAATTTAAGCATAGCGCGCAGACGCGTAAAGATGGCTGTAAATATGGACGCACGGAAAAGCAATAAAGGTGCGCAAAAGATGCAAAGATGGGCACGGAGCGCGTTGCGGAATAGAGGCGCGAGCTGCTGTGAATTTCACATTGCGTTACGCGCATGAATTTCGCCCTTAAATCGTGTAAATTTTACGCTCCGCCAGGTGGAATTTAATGCGCAAATTTCACGACGAAATTTCAGGGCGTTTCGAGTCTCGCGATTTACAGCTTCCTAAGCTTTGCGATCTCATCGCGTAGCGCCGCGGCCTTTTCAAACTCCAGAGCCGCTGCGGCTTCGAGCATCTGCTTACGAAGCTCCTTTACGATCTTGGCGCGCTCGGCGGCTGGCATCTTCTCTAAATTGGCACCCTTTCTTAAAATTTCGGTGCTGTCCTCGATCTTTAGGCTCTCTTCGATATTGCGGCTCGCAGAATGCGGCGTTATGCCGTGAGCACGGTTGTATTCATTTTGAAATTTACGGCGCTTTTGGGTGATGTCGATCGCCTCTTGCATCGAAGCGGTGATCTTTTTGCAAAACATCACGACCTGCCCGTTCACGTTTCGCGCGGCTCGCCCCATTGTCTGAATGAGACTGGTGCGCGAGCGCAAAAAGCCCTCTTTGTCGGCATCCATGATCGCGATAAGGCTTACTTCGGGCAGATCGAGCCCCTCGCGGAGCAAATTTATACCGATTAGCATATCGTATTCGCCGCTGCGAAGGCCGCGGATAAGCTCGTTGCGCTCGATCGCATCGATGTCCGAGTGCATATATTTGACCTTAAGCCCAAGCTCTAGATAGTATTTGCTCAGCTCCTCCGCCATTTTTTTGGTCAGCACGGTCACTAAGATCCGCTCGCCGCGCGCGATGACCTCCTTTGCCATATCGTGTAAAATTTCAACCTGGTTGTCGCTGTCTTTTAAGATAATCTGCGGATCAAGTAGTCCCGTCGGGCGCAGTATCTGCTCATATACGGCTCCGCGGCTAAGATTCAGCTCGTAATCATTGGGCGTTGCGGAGACGAATAGAAATTTAGCCTTTTTATTGATAAACTCATCAAACATCAGCGGGCGGTTATCAAGTGCGGAGGGTAGGCGGAAGCCGTACTGCACGAGCGTCTCCTTACGGCTGCGATCTCCTGCGAACATCCCGCGAAACTGCGGCAAGCTCACGTGGCTTTCATCGACGATGACGAGGTAGTCCTTGCCCTTGCTCTCGTAGTAATCAAAGAGCGAATAGGGCGTCTCGCCCGGCTTTTGACCGGTCAGATAGCGCGCGTAGTTTTCGATCCCCTTGCACATCCCCGTAGCGCCTAACATCTCAAGGTCAAATTCCACTCGCCCTTTCAGCCGCTGCGCCTCTACGAGCTTGCCCGCATCCTCGAAAAATTTCAGCCTCTGCTCAAGCTCCTCCTCGATCCCTTTGATCGTTGATTTCAGGCGCTGCTCGCCTACGATGAACTGGCTCGTCGGGTAGAGAATAAATTTTTTGACGCTCTGCGTCTTTTTGTTTTCGAGCACGTCCAGATGATACATCGCCTCTATCTCGTCGCCGAAAAACTCGACCCTAAATGCCTCGTCGTTAAAATACGCGGGGTAGATGTCGATCACGTCGCCGTTTACGCGAAAATTCCCGCGATCAAAAAAATCGTCGTTGCGTTTGTAACCCATATCGACGAGCTTGCGAAGCAAAAATTTAGTGCTAAATTTTGATCCGATCTCAAAAAACAGCACCATGCCTTTATATTCGGCGGGATCGCCCAGGCCGTAGTTTGCCGAAACCGACGCTACGGTGATGACATCATCGAAGCTCAGCAAACTCGCCGTGGCACTTAGCCGCAAGCGCTCGAGCTCTTGGTTTACGTCGCTGTCCTTTTCGATGAAAAGATCCTGCCTAGGGATATAGGCCTCAGGCTGATAATAATCGTAGTAGCTGATGAAATACTCGACGTGATTTTGCGGGAAAAAGCCCTTAAATTCGCTATAAAGCTGCGCCGCGAGAGATTTATTATGCGTCATTACGAGCGCGGGAATTTCAAGACGCTTGATGATATTTGCCATAGTAAATGTTTTACCCGAGCCGGTAACGCCGAGAAGAGTTTGGTATTTGTTGCCGCTTTGAAAGCCCGCGACGATGCCTTCGATCGCTTTTTCTTGATCCTCGCTCGGGGAGAATTTGCTCTCGATTTTAAAATTTTGCAAAATTTTTCCTTTTTTAAAGCCAAAATTGGGTAATATTTTCATTTAAATTATATCAGAAAAGGCGAAATAATGGAATCAATCTTTGACGAAGAGAAAAAGGTCGAGGGCTTAAGCAATAAAGTAGCTGAGCTAATTAGACGCTATAGTGAGGCTAGAGACGAAAACGAAAAGCTACGTACCGAGCTAGCGACGGTCAAGGCGCAAAACGAGGCTTTGGGAATGCAGCTCGGCACGCTTGAAAACGATCTGGCGTATCGCAAGATGAGTGATGAGGATCTAAGCAAGCAGATCGACGATATTTTGGCAGGCGACAATTTAGGCGAGAAATGAAAGAAATTTCAGTTCAGCTAACGAGTAAGTCTTTGACGAAAAAATACGTGATAAGCCTGGATGATGACTTTGCGAAGGTCTTCGGCAGGGACTGGCGGATTTTAACTCGTGGCAGCGATCATCTGGATGCGGGCGAACTGCTTGAAGCCTATATCCAAAAAAGCTACGAAAATTTCATGCTTAATAAAAAAATAGATGCCTTGGTAAAAGACATCGATGAAGGAGTAAAATGATGAAAATGAGAAAAGGTGCGGCAGTAGGCGGCGGCGTAAGCGGAATAATATTTTTAGCGATCATAATTTTCGTGATAGTAAAAATAATATATCCTAAATTAAGCGGTGCTAAGGATGAGGTTTTGGTTAAGGCGTATGCAGTCGAGCTTGAAGGCGTATTTAAAGATATACAACGCGACTACTTAAATCAAGGAAATTTTCGCGAGCTAAAGAGCATGACGGGTTCCAGGCAGTTTAGTGATAGCGATCTAGAAAAAACCGTCACTTTAAATCAATCCTTTGATTACGGAGTAGGACCGAAACTCAAAAACGATATGATCTTTTGCGCGACGATCACCTTGCGTCAAGATAGTGATGGGTATTTCTTCACGACTGAGAACATTAACCGCAACAGGGAGCGCTGCGAAGCATTTCATAAAGATACGACTTATATGAAGCTAAACGGCTTTAGGATAGGCAAATAATTTTTAAAATTTAATCGCGCGACTGCTATGGATTCGTAAAGCATCCGTGCAGCATGAGCGCGATAGTGCTAGTGAAGTGCGTAGCCGTGCGTCGGCTCGCACCTTGTGCCAAAAACATGCTAAGTCTCAAGAATTCATCTTTATAGGTATTTTTTTAAAATTTAGCTTTAAAATCGGCATTTTTGCATTTATATTGACAGCTTATTGGCTAGATTTTAATCATATTTTAGTTTGCAATTCATATCGGTCGTGATTTATGCTATTGTGGTTAAATTTATGAGATGGGTGCTTTGAAGCTATGCCCCTCGCATGGCGCGGCGATGCGAGCTGGGATTTACGAAAAGCGCCTTATAAAACAAGCGTATTAAGGCAAAATATCAAGATTATCTTAAATTTATTGAAATTCGCACCCCGAAAACGCGCGAAATTTTATCGGTGCGGGCTTGGGCGTGAGTTTTAAAATTTTCATATAAATTTGACTCAAGATAAGTTAAAAACTTTCAAAGGAGTTTTTAACTATGATCCTGCCGATGAAAAACAAGTATATAATTCGTTCCCGAATTTCGCAGAAGAAATTTAGAGAAATTTTAAAGTATTTTGCAGAGGATATAGAGGCTACTAAAATAGCAAATTTTACAGGAATCTCTAGAATTTCCATCAACAAAATTCTAAAAAATATCAGAATTCTTATGTCTCAAGAATGTGAAAATATAAGCAAATTTAGCGGTGAAATAGAGATTGACGAAAGTTATTTCGGAGCTAAGGGAGTAAGAGGTAAGAGAGGTAGAAGAGCAGTAAATAAAACACCAGTGTTCTGTATGTTAAAGCGTGACGGCAAGGTCTATACCCAAGTAGTTAAGAACTGCTCTGCTAGTGAACTAATACCAATACTATCGCAATATAGCGAGCTTGATAGCTCTACTATCTATTCTAATTGCTGGAAAGCTTATGACGGGTTTGGTTGATTACGGAGCCAAAGCACACTACAGGGTAAAGCACTCTAAAAATGAATTTGCAAATGGTAAAAATCATATAAACGGCATAGAAAACTTCTGGGGATATGCTAAACACAGATTATCTAAATTTAAAGGTATTAAGAAAGAGAATTTTTTGCTTCATCTTAAAGAATGTGAATTTAGATATAATAACAGCAAAGATACGAAGGAGTTCTATCATATTTTATTAAAGATGATAAGAGAGAATCCGCTTAGCTTATCTTGAGCCAAATTTTTATCAGAGATTCTCAACCGCCGATTTGATCCAACTACGCAAATAATCTAGCTGCTGCGGTGTATGGAACCAATGCTCGCCGTTTTTCATAACGCTTAAGTCGCAGTCGAACTTCTGCGCAAAATTTTTGACGATGTAAAGAGGCGTCATATCGTCGTTTTCTGCGTATAGAATTCTACTGGGCGTTTCCCATTTTGTGATCGGATTGTTCAAAACAAAACTCCAATATTCCCAAAAAAGCGGTTGCCAGACAGGGGTCAAAATCATCCGCTCTTGCTTCAATCGCTCCTCGCTAACGCCAGCTTGGCACATTATATTAGAAATAACGTATTTCATATCAAGTATCGGCGAGACGAAGAGGCAGTCGCTAAGCTTTTCGTCGCGGAAGCTTTGCAGGCCGAGCCATGCCCCTAGGCTAACGGCAAACAGCGCGACCTCGTCACAGCGCTTCTTTGCATACGATAAAATTTCGCGAAATTCCAAAATAGCGCGCCGCGGATCGCAAGAAGCGGGCTCGTGCCGCCTCTGTCCGTGCCCGGGCAGGTCAAAGCTAATTACCTGCCGGCCTTGCTTGCAAACGACGGAAGCCAAAAGCTCCGCATCCTCCTTGCTTCCGCCCTGTCCGTGAGCGTAGATATAAACCCTTTTTGAGCGACCTCCCCAAACCGCGGCGGGAATGCCGCGTATCTCAATAGCGCTCTTTTGCATTTTTCGTTCCTTTAAATTTTTGCGCCACTTACCCGCATTTTGCGGCAATGCTACAAGCAAAACCATAAATATTGCCAAAAATTTAATAACACGCCCTGCTAGACTGCCTGCGATTAGCGATAAATTTTAAAATTTTACGCACGAGCTGCGCCTGCCGCTTTGTTTTAAAATTTAGCCGCACGAAATTTCAGGCGGCATGATTTTGATTCTTGCAGCACAATTAAATTTTTATGCCGTAGAATTCTGCAAGCTGCGAAATTTAAAATTTAAGACCACGCAAATTTTATCGCGACTCGTGTAAAATTTTAAATTTTACGTTTGCTTTATTTGCAGGCTGCGCGAATAAATACCGCTAAATTTTAATTTCAAGCGGGCTCTCGCCTCAGAAGTTAAAATTTGCGCTAATTAATAAGCCGCGCTCAAGATGCGGTTTTTAAAATTTCGGTGCTTGATAGCACCCGCAATCGCGCTGTGTTCGCTACAATCGCGCCCAAAAAAGCTTAAAAAATCAATCCTGCGGCGCCGAGCTTGACCCCTAAAGAGATAACTATCAAAACCCCAAGCCCCGCGAAAAAGCCCGCCAGCACGTCATCCAGCATCACGCCGAGAGCGCCCGGCACGTCGCGATCCACGCGCCCGATGATCGAGGGCTTGCGGATGTCAAACGCCCTGAAAAATAGCAGCGCCAAAATCATCGCGACGATCGATATCCTGCTGCTCTCAAAGCCCGCGATCAGTTCCGGCAGCGGCAGTGAAAAGATCTCGCCCACGGGCGCTGCGACGCACATCGCGATCCACACCCCCACGACCTCGTCGATGACGATCTCGCTGTTATCGTGTTCGCCTACCCGCCTTTCGTAATCGCTTACGATCTTAAGCGAGACGAAAAATACGAGGCCGGCGCACAAAAACAGCGTCACCTCACCCGCCAGCATCAAAATCGCCAGCCCCACTATCCAGCCTGCGATGCTGCCCCAGGTGCCGGGCGCGGGCCTTAGCAACCCCGCGCCGAAAAATGTAACGAAAATTTTATCCATAATTGTCCTTTTAAATTTTGCTTTTTAAAATTTTACTGCTTATTTTAATTAGAGCATCTGCTCGTGCACGAAAATTTTAAATTCGCTTACGCGCAGAATTTTAAATTTTGTTCGTGCATGTAGAATTAATTTGTCCGCCTACACGAAATTAATTCTACTCGCTCGCCACAAAAATTTCGCTCGCTAATGTAGGAATTTTAAAATTCTACTCATTTGCGTAAAAATTTTAAAATTTTGCTCGCCTGCGCGGAGTTTTCAAACCCGTCCGCAAACGCACGGCATTTTGCGCGAGCGGCAGTCGTTGCGCCTCGCCCAAATTTATGCACTGCGACTTACTGCGAGCATCTGGCTAAATTTAAACTCGCTCGCCGAAAGCTTAAATTTTAGATCCGCCGCACTGCTATACATATCCATCGCGCCTTAAAATTTTAAATCCGCTTCGTCGCACGATTTTATTGCGTCGTTATAAATTTGCTACGTAGCCGCGCCTTTAAGATTTAAAACTTCTTTTATCGCACCACTAATGCTTTAAAAATTTAGCTTCGTTGCGCCACAAAATTTTACGCCAAATTCTGCCCGCCGCTCTTTATGCTATAAAATTCCGTGCAGTTTATTCTTTCCACACTATGAAATTTTACTTTACGTCTAGCCGCCATAAATTCTAACGCCGCGAAATTTTACCCTCTGCCTAGATGCTGCAAATTCCACATCATTTTTGCGTTGCGCCCTCGAGAGCTACGTCTTTAGCGCGCTGGTTTGATACAGCTGCATAAGCTGCTCGTAAAACTCACTCTCGCCGTGGCTCTGTAAGATCCCGCTGTTTGGAAAAAGCTCGTCGTAGAGCTTTTGCAGATCTGAAAACCGCGCGGGGAAAAGCTCGCTTAAAATCATCGCCGAGATCTCTTTACGCATAAAAATCGCGGGTGGCAAAATCCCCGCGCGCAGCAGTGCTTTTAGATTTTGCGTGCGGTAATGCACGTGATGATGAGCGCCGTGAGGGCAGTTTTTGGTGCTTACGAGCACCTTACACTTCTCGCAATAGACGTATTCGGGCATCAGCAAAATTTCGATTTCGCCGCGCTTTTGATACTCGTCTAGCACCGAATGCACGCCGCCTCCATCGAAAAATAGCTCCATATTCGCGTGATTTTGCCCAAAAATTATTTTGTTTATACCTAAATTTTTTGCGATTGCGCACTGCAGTGCGGGCTTGTCGTCAAAAATCGCAAGCGAGCCCAGATCGATCATCATGGCGCGTTGCGCGACCAAAAAATTTTGCAGCAAATAGCTTAGCGTTTTTTTGCGTAGCTCGTAGGGCAGGGCATCCGCGCTGCTCGTGCCGGTTAAAAAAATCACCACGAAATCCGCCTTATCGATCATATGCCTAATCAGCCGCTCATGCACGCGGTGGATCGGATCGGCGCAGGTAAAAAACGCTGAAATTTTAGGCGCGGCAAGCGAGCTTGCGACTTTTTTTATGCGCGCGATTTGCTCTGCAAGACCATTTTTTAGCAGCGTGATGCGCCCCTGCACCGCAGTTTGCTCTGCGTATGCGTTTTGAAACACCGAGTCTGCGACCTCGCTTGCGCTTGGGGCATAAACGTCGCTAACGTCTATGCGCGCGACAAGCTCACAATAGGCGGGATTTGCAGCGGAATTTTTGATGAAATTTTCGGTGGAATTTGAGATAAAATTTCCCGCCGAATTTGCTACGGATTTTGCATCTGTGCTGCAAACGCGATTGAGTGCGGAATTTTCGGCAAAGCTCTGCGCGGAATTTACTGCAGAATTTTCACTGGAGCTTTTCGCCAAATCCAAAGCGGCGTTGTTTGCAGATTTTACATCCGTGCTGCTAGTAAAAGTTCGATCATAGCTCGCAGTAAGGCTTTCTATATGGTCTAAGCCCTCGCTTGTGGCGTTTATAGTGCTTTGCGTACTTGCAGTGCGCGCGAGATCCGTGCCGCTTTTCGCAAAATACTGCTCATTTTGTGCCGCAACAGAAACTCCATCCTGCAAGTTGAGCGATCCTTTGGCTAGCAAATACGCGCCGCTCTCGCCGCTAAGCGAATTTTTGGCGCATTCGGCTATGCCGTCCTTGCTAAGATAAAGCTCCAAAATATCGCCCTTTTTTGCGTCCGCGCAGGAAAAAACGAAATTTATGCCGCAGATGCTAAGCTTGCTTGGGCGCAGTAGCTCGCAGCTCTTGCCGAAAGCGCCGTTTGCGAGTAGGCTCAAGACGTTTAGGTCGGAGCGCGAGATCTCTATCTTGCGGATTTGCGTTGCGCTATTATTTGCGCCTTTGCTCTCGCTTCTGGCTTGAGCTTCCTTTAAATTCCTTACCGCTCCCTTAGCTTGCACCTCATCTTTTCTGGCATTGCTCGCCTTTGACGTTTTTAAATTTCGTATCGTTTTTAAATCACGCTTTGCTTTTGAATTTTGTCTTGCTTTTGAGTTCTGTGATGCTTTTAAATTTTGCTTTGCCTTTAAATTTAGCGCCGCGTCACTCGAAGCTTTTGTAGCGTTTAGAGTTTTTGTGCCATTTGAAATTCCTTCACTTTCAAGCGGTTTTATTTCGTGCAAATCATCCGCATCGTGCGAAATTCCCATCTCGCCTGCGATCCGTACCGGATGCGCGCGGCTATTTTTTTCTTGCGATGCCATATTTTTTCCTTTTCTCCCAAAGCGATTTTCGCGAAATCCCAAGTGCCGCTGCCAGATCGGAGTCGAAATACTCGTCTTGGTGCGCTACGATCGTGAGCTTTACGTATTCTTCGATGCTTAAAATTTCACTGCGTTCTTTACTACTGCCAAGCGTAATTTCGTCGTTAAAGCCCTTTTGCGCGCCGATGGATCCGGCGATTATACGCATGGATTTGGTTTTGCTTAGAAATTTTTCCTTCTGTGCGCCGCTTAGGCTATCAAAATCTGGTGCGTAAAAAATCTCCGCGCCGCGTTCTAGCGGCTCAGGGCTTTGCGCGGATAGAATTTTAAGGCGCGATTTTAGCGCAAGCGCGATCTTAAATACCGCCGCAGCCCGTGCTGCCGCATCGCCGCGCAAAAGAAGCGGGAATTTTATCTGCGCTAAACGCGCGGGCGGTATTTCGCACGAAAGAGAGATCTCTTTAAGCAACACTTCGTAGGCTTCGTTTTGTGATTTTAGCGAGCGAAACTGCGCGTAATGCTCGATCTTTTTGATGAGTTCCTCTATCATAAAGGGCTTTTGGATATAATCCGTAGCGCCCGCTTTTACGGGGTTTAGCACCGTTTCGCTATCGACGTAGGCGACCATCAAAATTATGATCGAGTGCCTAAATTTCTCGATCAGCGGATAAAAGCTCGCGCCGCTCCAGCTCGTAGAGAGCAGCACCGCCTCAAACTCCTCCGCAAGAGCTGCCGCGGCCGCCAAACTCGCCGCGTTAGTGCATTCATGCCCCAACGCACCGAGCTTGTTTGCGATACTTTGAGCAAGATAGCTTTCGCTCTCGATTATTAAAATTTTCATACGTCCCGAGCCTTTGCTGCGTGCTTTTGCCAGTCGTAAAATTTTAAGCTTACCGCAGCCTGCGCGGCGATACCCTCGCTTCTGCCCGTAAATCCCAGCCCTTCGGTCGTGGTCGCTTTGACATTGACGCGCGCGCAGTTTAAAATTTCGCTCAAAACCTCTTGCATCTGCGCTTTATAAATGCCGATCTTCGGGCGCTGCGCGATGATCGTGATATCGGCATTTACGAGCTCGTAGCCGTAGCCTCTGACGCGACGCATTACCTTTCGTAACAGCTCCTTGCTGTCCGCGCCTTTAAATTTGGCGTCGCTATCGGGGAAAAGCTCGCCGATATCGCCCAGCATCGCTGCGCCGCAAATAGCGTCGATTAGGGCATGGATTGCTACGTCGCCGTCGCTGTGCGCGATCAGCGCGAACTCGCACGGAATTTGCACGCCGCCGAGCACGATGCCCGCGCCTTTTTCAAGCGCATGCACGTCGTAACCCGTACCGCAAAAAATATCGCGCGAGCAGGGTTTTAAATTTAGCGCCGCCAGATCGCTTGCGCGCGTGATCTTAAGCGCGCCCACTTCGCCTTTTATAAACTCCAACCGTCCGCCCGCACTGCCGACCGCCGCGCTGTCGTCGGCAAAAATTTCGCTTCCCTCAAGCGCCTTTTTAAGTAGCGCCGTGCGCGAAAGCTGCGGCGTTTGGATGAGGCGCAGCTCCTCTCGCTCCACAATGCGCTCGCCGAGGTAGGTCGTGTCGTTTACGCCAAGATAGGGGCTAACGCAGTCCGCGCCGCCTAAATTTCGTATCAGCGAAGAGATTAGCCCTGGTGAAATTTGCGCGCGCGCCACGTCGCTTACGAGCACGAGTTCGCTCTCTACGAGCCGCAGTGCGTTTTTTAGCGAGCTTTGGCGATTTGCGCCGCCCGGGGCGAAGTGAAATTTTAAATTTGCAGAGCCGCATTCATCTGCACCGCATTCGACTTGAGCTTTAAAATTTTCCGCACTCCGCGGCTTGCTTGCGTCGTTTAGATCATCTGCGCCGCATCCGATCTCGCCCTGCTCGCTTTGAAATTTATACTCGCTCGTGTCGCACTCCGTACTCTCGCCGCGCGACGAGGCTAGGCTGCACGCATAGAGGCGCTCGCAATAGCTCACGTCCTTCTCGTTTACGGCGATTATGATTTTTTTAAAAGGGTGCGCCTGCGCAATGCTCTGCGCGACATATTGCCAAAGCGGCAGCTCACCCACGCGCAGCCACTGCTTTTTGACGCTCAGCTCAAACCTGCTTGAATCGCCCGCGGCGAGCAAAATCAGCGATATATCTTTCAAATTTTATCCTTGAAATTTTGTTACGAAATTATACGTATTAAAAATGAAAGCAAAATTAATCGCGGCTTGCGCTCTAAAATATCTTAATCCTAGGCGTAAATTTACGCGGCGCGGCGGTAAAATTTCAACCTGCGTTACGAAAATAAACGGCAAAAGAAAAGTAAGGATTAATGAAATTTGTTATATTATACGCGCATTTTTAAGAAGCGAGGCGAAAATGACCGAAAGCTGCGTATCGCAGATCTATTTTGCAAAAAGAGGCGAAGTGACGCCGCAGATGAGAGAGGTCGCGCAAAGCGAGCGCATGGACGTGCGGGCCTTGTGCGATCTGCTCGCGCAAGGAAGAGCGATCATCCCCGCAAACGTTAATCACAAAAGCTTAAAACCCATCGGCATCGGACGCGCTCTTCGGTGCAAGATCAACGCCAACATCGGCTCCTCGGGCACGACGAGCGATATTAAGGGCGAGCTGGAAAAGCTCGAAACCTGCTTAAAATACGGCGCCGATACGGTGATGGATCTAAGCACGGGCGGTGATTTGGACGAGATCCGCGCCGCGATAATCGAGCGCTCGCCCGTACCAATAGGCACGGTGCCGATCTATCAAATGATCCATGAGCTGGGCGATATTAAAAATTTAAAAACGAGCGCTATTCTTAGCACGATCGAGAAGCAGGCGCGGCAGGGAGTGGATTATTTCACGATCCACGCGGGCTTCAAGCTCGAGTTTATGCCACTGCTGTCCCGTCGCAAGATGGGTATCGTAAGCAGAGGCGGCTCGCTTGTAGCGTCGTGGATGATGAAATTTCACAAGCAAAACCCCTTCTACGAAGCGTTTGATGAAATTTGCAATATCTGCGCCGCTTACGACGTATCGCTATCTCTGGGCGACGGCTTGCGCCCCGGTTGCTTATACGATGCGACCGATAGGGCGCAGCTTAGCGAGCTTGAAATTTTAGGCGAGCTAGCCCTGCGCGCGAATGAAAAAAACGTACAGGTGATGATCGAGGGTCCGGGACACATCCCGTTTAACGAGATCGAGCTTAATATGCAGCTAGAGCGTAAGCTCTGCCGCGACGCGCCGTTTTACGTGCTGGGACCGCTTCCGACCGACATCGGTGCGGGCTATGATCATATCAGCTCGGCTATCGGCGGGACGATGGCTGCGTATTGTGGCGCAAGCATGCTCTGCTATGTAACGCCCAAGGAGCATCTAGGCCTTCCCAATGCAAGCGACGTCAGAGAGGGCATCATCGCGCATAAAATCGCCGCTCACGCCGCGGACGTCGCGCTAGGCAAAGCGGGTGCGATAGAGCGCGATCACGCGATGAGCGATGCGCGGTATGGTTTTGATTGGAACAGGCAGTTTGAGCTTAGCTTCGATCCTGCGCGTGCGCGCGAGCTGCATGATGAGAGCCTGGGCGATGAAATTTACAAGGGCGCGGAGTTTTGCTCGATGTGCGGGCCGAAATTTTGCGCATATAAAATCAGTAGAAATTTAACCGAAAATAAGGAGAAAGAATGAGTAAAGACGAAGTCTTAAATTTGCTTAAAAGCGTGATCTATCCGGGCTTTTCTAAAAGTATCGTGGATTTTGGATTTGTAAAAGAGGTCGAGATCGGCGATAGAATTTTCGTAGGGATCGAAATCCCCAGCGCCAAGCCGGAGATCGCCGCAGAGCTTAGATCGGCGGTGCAAAAGGCGCTCGGCGCGGACGTG
>NZ_CALIBH010000151.1 GCF_938045775.1 uncultured Campylobacter sp. | reverse complement strand
GACTTTTCTTGTCCGCGCTGCAAAAGCTCCGAAATCAGCGTAATCGACGGCGAGGATATGTATCTAATGCGCCTGGTTATTGAATAAAAGAGGGCATTTTCTAGGGGCAATAACTTCCCATATTTTAAATTTAAATCTCTACCATAAGCAAAATTTTATTTCCGCCCAATTCAGATATTATCTATTTTAATTCTTACAAAAACACATCGTCATGTTGATTTTATTTGAAGTCACGATAATATGTAAAATTCTCCTAATAAAAACCATTAATAAAACAACAAATACGTTAAAAATACATGAAATTATTCATATAATTATACGTTAATTTTGTGTTGAATTTTTACTTGAAAATTATAGTTTTCAATATAGAATACCTAGAATTATAGTGTTTTTGCTCCAAAAAATTGAAAAATGATGAACTACTGATATATATTTTCCTATTAATGATTTCTATGTAGTAAACGATTTATAAAAATGAATTTTTTGATTTTATTAATTTAGCATCATTTTTCCATAAATTTTTATGGACGTATTTATTTAAATTATAATAAGTTTATTGTATTGCCCTATTTTGTATCTAAATTTGCAACATTAAATTCAATATAAATCATACTTATATTCTACATTAATTTAATATTGTAATAGTATTGACAATGATTATCTCATCTGATATAATAACGCGAAAATTTTATCAGATTTTAGGAGTTAAATTTTGAAAGTTTTTACTCTCTCTCTCTCTCTCTCTCTCTGAAGCTGCAGCTACCCTACTTTTATTAAGCGCCACAAATCCAGCCATAGCCGACGAGCAAACTAAGCAAAGCGTAAATCTCGGCGAAGTAGAAGTTACCGCAAACAAAATAAGCGAAAATTTAAAGGATGTGCCACAAAGTATCAGCGTCGTAAACGATACTGAGTTACAAGAGCGCGATGTCAAAAACGTCGAGGAGCTGGTAAAAACTATGCCAAACATTACCGGTGTAGGCGGAATGTACGAGGGCATCAGTACTAGAGGACTCAATCCTTCGATATATACGAGTTCTAACCCCGTCACGGTCTATGTCGACGGCGTAGCGCAAAGTAACAAAGACGCAGCCTATATCCCCGTTACAAATATCGATCACGTCGAGGTTTTGCGAGGTCCTAGCAGTGCGATCTACGGCAAAGACTCAATCGGCGGCATCATTAATATCGTTTTAAAAGAGCCGACTAACGAGTGGAGCGGCAGCGTCGGCGCCGAATATGGCTCGCACAAATACATGCTAGGTCTTTTTGAAACCAGCGGCGCGCTGATTGATGATAAACTATTTTTTTTAGGCTTAAACGGCTCGGCGTCCAAAGAGGACGGCTGGATCATCAACGATCTAAACGGAGATAAAGCCAACGACAAGAAAAATTACAATTTCGGACTAAATTTAAAGATAGTGCCGACCGATCGTTTTACGATTAAAATTTACGGCGATCTTTTTCACCGCCAGGACGGCTCGCTCGACGAGCTTTTTATCCCAAAATCGAGATTTGGCAATATCTCAAAAAGCGAAGCCAAGCATATAAACTTAGAAACTCCCGCCCGTGTCAAGCAAACTTCAAGCTCGGGAGCGTTAGATCTAAAATATGAATTTGACAAATTTGACGCGACCTCGGCTACGACCTTTCGTAGAGCCAAAAAAGACGGGCTTTACGACGAGGATTTCGGTAGTAAAATAACCTATCTCGACCCCGATCACTACGGGCTAATTACATTTTTAAATTCTAAAAATGATACCTTCTCCGAGGAGCTTAGATTTAGTAGCGTAGACGAGCAAAGCTTCAAATGGGTCGGCGGGCTTTATTACGAAAACGAAAAGCAAGTCTTCGGCCCGATCGGCGACCAATACGGCGACGGCGGTAGGACGATAGTCGAGGATTGGCCTTCAATCAATCGCGCGCAGACGGCATCGGTATTCGGTCAGATCATCTATCCGATCACGAGCAAATTTGATGCTACGCTTGGCGGCAGGTATCAGCAGATCAGAAAACACACAAAGGTCGATTACTTTTCATACGAGCTGGGACACAATCCCGGTGCGCTCGCGTTTTCGATGGACGAAAAAGCGACATTTAGGACGTTTTTGCCAAAAATCACACTTGGATACGATATCACCGACGAGCTAAATATTTACGCGATGTATTCAAAGGGCTATCTAGCCGGCGGCTTTAATTTCTACACCACCGGCGGCAGCAGGGAGGATAATAAATTTGACGCACAGACGAGCGATGACTACGAGATCGGTGTAAAGGGTTCGTATGAGAGCTTTAGATTTTCTACCGCGCTATTTTATATGGACATCAAGGGCACGCATATATTTTATACCGACCCCAATAACCCCAACATCTACTCAACCGCAAACGCCGATAAATCAAAATCTATGGGTGTGGAATTTGAAGGCGTCGCAAAAGCGAGCAAGGAGCTTGATATAAATTTAGCCGCAAGTCTGCTAAAGACCAAATACGGAGACTATATCAACAAAGACGGCACAAATAATAAAGGTAATAAAATCGAGAAAAACCCCGAGTATAAGCTCTCTTTGGGCGCGTCATACTACGCTCCGATGGGAATTTATACAAGACTGGACGGAAATATGATCGGCAAGACCTACTTCGATGCTCAAAATAAGCTAGCCCAAAAGAGCTATTTTACGGCGGATGCAAAAGTAGGCTACCTAAAAGATGGCTTTGACGTGTATTTTTACGTCAAAAATTTAACCGACAAAGAGTATTTCTCGCACATACGCGACAGAGCGAGTAATGTCTTGATCACCTATGGCAAAGGCAGAACGCTCGGCGTCGGCGTAAGATATAGTTTTTAAATTTAGTAAATTTTATTAAAAGAAAGGATTAAAAATGAGGAAAAGTTTAGCTGCATTGGCAGTTTTAGGTGCATTTAGCGTAACGGGCGCGCATGATTTTTGGCTTGCGGGTCAAAATGACGACAAACTGAGGGTTCGGATCGGATTTGGAGATGGATTTGCCACGTGCGAGCCGATCGATAAGCAGAGGGAGAATAATTTTGAAATCCCCGTAGTCATAGATAAAAACGGCAAAAAAATCGAGCTAAAGCGCACGAGCGAAAACTATAAATTTGAGGGCGAAAAGCAGCCGGAAGGCGTCTATATCATTACCGGGCAATATAAACCGACCTTTTGGACCGAGGATAAAAGCGGCAAATGGCATATGGGCGGCACGAAAGATACTATCAAAGACGCTAAATTTTGCCGTCGCGCCACTATGCTCGCAAAGGGCGTAATCAACACACAAGCAGGCGATCTCATAACTAAGCCCGTGGGTGAGCGACTCGAGCTTGTACCTTTAGAAAATCCGGTAAATTTCAAAGCCAATAAGCCGTTTAAAATTAAAGTGCTATTTGAAGGCAAGCCGCTTGCAAATGCCGCGGTTGAAGGTGCACCGGATGGATTTCTGGAAGATATGAGCGCATTTTATGGTATGACCGACGATAAGGGCGAAATCGAGGTAATGGCGCTAAAGCCGGGCCCTTGGATACTAAAAGCAAGAAATAAACTCGCATTTTCGGATCCAAAGAAATGCGACGAAGAGACGATTATCGCGTCCTTTGCTTTTGAGGTAAAATAGTTTAAATTTGCTCTAAATTTTACTCCGGCTTTTAAATTTAAAAGCCGGAGTACGCTATATTGCGCGGACTTTATAGGTTACGCGCGTAGGCTGCGCTTTTAACTCGTCGCGATTTGCGCATTGTGCTACGACAAGCTTTCCTAGTAAAATTTCAATTTTAGCTTGAATGCTCACTTTTTCATAAATGCTAGCATATTTTTAAAATTCAGCTTCTAATGCCTATTCACCTGAAACAATCCTCGTTCAAAACCAAAAGATTAAATTTAATTCAAATTTTGCTCTATTCAAAATTCCACTCGCGCCCTACTCTTTTTGCGCCGCCGATAAATTCCCTTTGACGATACTCGCAAGCTTTGAGGAATGGCTGCTTTATAGATGATTTTCGTACCTTTTACAAATCTCGTCACGATTGTATTTGTGTATATCCATCTGGAATTTTAGTTGCGCGTTTAGCGTTTAAAAATGTAAAAGCGATTTTAGAGCGTTTACTCGCGCATTTAAAACTCCTAGAAGCCGTCTCGTTCAAAAGCTGCTAAAAATTTGAAACTAGCGCCGATTCTTTAATTTAACAAGGATGTTCGTTTCTAAGTCTAAATTTCAAATTTGCAGTATAGCCTCTAATGTTTTTGGTATGCAGCAATATATTTTCACAACTTTTTACAACTGCTTCCACCTACTGGATACCGCGAAATTTAAATCGGTATTAATTAAATTAAAATTCCATATTGTCTATGATCTCTTTCAGTGCCATAGTGCTCATATGTGTATCGTCGGAAAAATATACGTCCTTTACGGCGCTTTTTATTAGCCTATTTAAAATTTTTTTAGTGTCTACAAATAGATATCGCTTGTTCTCTTCGCGAAGCAGTTCAAAAAAGCGGCTCTTCCCATATTTCTTATCCAAAATATGGTCGTAATACAGATCGTATTTATCTACCATCGGCATAAAATATAGTTTTATGCCGAATCTATCTAAAAGCCCCTGCACTTCATTTAAATTTCTATTTAGCGCTGCGATATTTTCGGCATTTGATTTATCTAGCCCATATAGATCTTCATAATAAAATAATAGTCCGCTTTGATCTTTGGAGGTAAAAAAATCTCCATCCAGCTTCAGATAATACACTTTTGATAAAAAGGCATGATCGTTGAACCTGTAAGCTATGCGATATAAAACACTATTGTAGTTTAATGTATTTATAAAAAATGGCTTTGGGGTTTGTAGATACGATGGAGCACGTTTTTGAGCTATTAAATTTGATCTTTCATTTTTAAATTTATCCAAATCGAATGCAAATCTATCCACCGCTCGTCTTTCGATAGATTCCAGTATGATGTATTTTGGCTTTAATTTTTCTAATAGATCGGAATTTATGAGCGAAAATAGCGTCTTATAATAGTTTTCGTTGATTAGCGGAATATTTAAAACCGTAAGGTTCTTATCGCTTTGAATATAGTCCTGATAATACGGGTTTAGTCCGCCCCCGCCGCCGTTAGAAAAGCTATCGCCTATGGTTATTACATCTACCTGCCTCATTTGAAAATCCGAATCCAAAATATAATGAGTTCTAGGTAGGGTCACTGCCGTTTTTCTAGGGGAATATGAGTTTATCTTATACGATAATCTGCCAAGGTCGCCTATCATCATGCCGTCGTTTCTATCGAAAACCTCTTTTGTTATCAATAGCCATACGAATATATGATATATAACAAAGCAAATCAATACAAAAAAACAAATTTTTAGTTTAGTTTTATAATAATAATTCAAGATAGCATCTCCTAAAAATTAAAATATAAAAATTCAGAAACGGTATTTAG
>NZ_CALIBH010000150.1 GCF_938045775.1 uncultured Campylobacter sp. | reverse complement strand
TAAATTTCCGCGACTTTGAAGGCGAGGTCGATGACTACGACTTTATAGCCTTGGGCTTTTACGTCGATAAGGGCGAGGCTGAGGCGAAATTTACGCGCTTTTTACGCAAAATTCACGGCAAGAAGCTTGGCGTTTTCATGACGCTGGGCGCGGAGCCGGACGGCGAGCACTCGCGCAAGTGCCTGGATACCTTTGAAGAGGGGCTTAAAGCAAACGGCAACGAAATTGTAAGGGAGTTTGCCTGCCAGGGTGCGATCGATCCGAATCTACTTGAGACGATGCGCAAAATGGCCTCTAGCGGCAACTCGCCTCATCCTATCACCCCCGAACGACTTGCGCGCTGGGCGGAGGCTGCGAAACACCCCGACGAGAAGGATCTGGCGGACGCAAAAGCAGCATTTGCGGGGATAAAGTAAAATTTAATCGCGTCGTATCGCCTAAATACTGTGCGATGCGAACGAAATCAAATCATTACCCGTCCCCCCTCGCGATTTACACGATTTAAAATTTTATCTTTGCTAAATTTGAACGACAAATTTCATTCCTATAAGAAAATTTGCCGCTGCAGGTGCAAATCTTGCTCTAGAATTTAAACGATAAAATTTCATCTCGCGCGCAACGGATCAAATAATGCCGCTGACCTTGCGCCGCAATGCGCGCTCTTAACGCAAAAGCCCCGCTTTTGTAAGCGACCGGTCTGCGAGCGCCGCCATCATCCAATACACCGCCCGCCATTTTGCGACGGCCTGAACTTGAAAAATTCGCTTCTGCAAACAAGTAGCCTGCGAGCGTTGCGGTCACGATCATCGGCTACTCCTGTCGTCACATGCCGTAGGCGCCGCTGTCGGGCGCCGTCCTCCCGCCGCGTGACAACCCATACGCTGCTAACCACCTGCACGGCAATCCGTCGCCGCTCATAGCTCCACCTGCTTTGTCGCTGTACCGAATCCAAACCGAACCGCTAAATTTTAAATTCTACAAAAGTCTCATCGCGCATAAATTTTAATTCGGCAAATGCGTAAAATTTAGGTAAAATTCCACCCAAATGCTTTGACGGTCAAAATTTAAAGGGGCGAAAATGACGAATCTCGAGTACGCTAGTCGCATTAACGAGGCTGCGGGGCTAAATTTAAGCTTAGATTGCGAAGAGATCGATCTACAGGATAAGCTTTACGGGCTTTTTCAGTGCTTCATGCCTGACGGTGCGGGCACGCGGGCGGTGTTCGCGCCGCTGCAAAACGGCACCGAGCTGCAAGCGCGCATAATGCCGATCTACGCAGTCACGGCGCAGCAGACGCGAGAAGCGTTCGATCAAGGCGTGGCGCCCGGGTATTTTTGCCCGCCGCAAGATCCAAAATTTAACGACGAAGCGCTTAAGAGCCTAGCTTTAGCGTACGTTCGAAATTTAAAAATT
>NZ_CALIBH010000149.1 GCF_938045775.1 uncultured Campylobacter sp. | reverse complement strand
AAAATTTAAACCCCAACCCCTTTAAATAACCTAGCCACCATGTTAGAACCCTACGCGTATTCTCAATATTCGTAGCTTTGTTATAAATCTTTTGTATCTCTCTTTGTGCATGAAAAAGGGTGCGTTCAATGCTATAAGGATCCAGCTTGTTCTCATGTATTTTTTCATATGCAAAGGTTTCTAGTATCTTTCTAAAAGAGTGAAAAACCAGTCTATTCTTAGCTATTACGGGAGCATAGGTTTTAAGCGCTTTAACTAGAGTCATATCGCTTAGTACCTCTCCTTGCGTATTGGCAAAGCATAACGGGCAGTGGCTATGATGAGGATGTAATGTTTGCAGCCATTGCCCTACTTCTCTAGGAAGTCCCAGATGTTCATCTCCATTGCTTTTTACCTTATTCTCATCTTGTGGAAATAGTAAGTAGTATTCTCCATCATCGCCTATTTTTAAATGCTCATGGGTTAAATTTCTTACATTTGAGCTTCTTAGCCCGGTAAGTAGTCCAAAGATCAAAGCATTCTTGACGCCTATTTGATGAGGATAGTTCATGATAAATTTAATAAGTACGGTTAAATCCAAGTCATTTTTTATATATGGGTATTCGCTATGGCGAGGTATATTATAAAAGTCCTTAAACACCTCTTCTGCAAATAATGGATTTTTAGAAATATCTCTTATGCGAGCATATCTGAATAGTCTTTTAATAAGTTTGAATAAAATTTCTAAGGAGGCGTATTTTTCATTATCGTAATAATAATCCAGTATCGGCATAATATCCTTTTTGCTTATCTTGTTTATATCTTTGTCGCAAATATCCCTTAAAGCCTTAAAGCTCATATCTCGTCTTTTAGAGGTTGCTAATGCGACGTTGCCGTTATGTCTGCAAAACTGTCTATAAACGCTTGCCAGAGTATTTTTAGCAGGGATCAGCTTAGCAGAATCATCTATCATTAAATCTTTAAGAGTTTCTTTGGCTTCGCTTAGGCTTATCTCATCTGCATTACCTAAAGACTTAATCAGCTTGCCGCCTATGCAATAGTGATAGTGCCTATGGATTGTTTGCTCTCCCTTTTTAGTAAATGAGCGGTAAAATCTAACTGCTATATGCTCATCTATCATTTCTACCATAGTATTTTTGCGATGAGGCAGGGAGAAATTTCTGATGACTTTATCGGGATCCGTTTTAAAAGCCGGATCGTCTTTAATTTTAGAAAAAACTTTCATAACTGCTTATCCTTTAAAATTTAATATAGTTTCATAGGACAAATTATAAAAGTTTCCAAAGAGTTTAACAAGCTTAAGAGCTACTATACATTTTTTAATATATAGTAGTTTCTCTTAAACTACCTGCATAGTCTAGCGTTTTTAGTATTTGAAATTTTTTTCAAAAAATTTGAAAAAGCCTCAAAACAGGGCTTTTAAAAAAATCAAAAAACTAAAAATAGGGGGAAAATTTGATAGATGGTGTCCCCGACAGGATTCGAACCTGTGGCCTCAAAATTAGGAATTTTGCGCTCTATCCTGCTGAGCTACGAGGACAAAATCGGCGATTTAATCACCGATAATATTCATAACGTCGTCTAGTTTTTTGTGAAGATCTTTGTCGTTGATGGGTTTTGTCATAAAATCATAAGCGCCTTTATTTAGCGCCTCGCGTTTGGCGGTCTCGTCGGTAGTAAGGACGATGACGGGGATATGAGCTATACTTTCTCTAGCGTGAAGATTATCTAAAAATTCCAGCCCATTCATCACAGGCATTACGATATCTAATAAAATCAAATCAACAGGCTGAACTTCGAGTACGGCAAGGGCGTCCAAGCCGTTTTTGGCTTGGAGTATAGTTTGGAATTTGCCATATTTTTTTAGCATAACTTCAAGTAGCTTTAAATTTATAGCGTCGTCATCAACCGTTAAAACTTTCAAATCTCTCATTTAAAACCTCATCCTTATATATATTTTTGTGCGAGTTTCTCAAGACCCGACTTGGTGATATTGTAACTAGCGACTTCGCTAAATAGTGGATTTTCATCGTTGTCGTTAGAAAACAGAACTAGCTTGGTCGCAGACGCTTTTCGGCGCAAGCTCTCTAACGCCGCTAAGTCTAGCCCTGCTAGCTTTTTATCAATCAAAACAAGCTTATAACTACCCGTAGCCGCCATAGAAATAAGCTGGTCGAAATTGCCCGCAATTTCTACGTCTTTATACTGGTGTTTTAATATGCTGGCAAAAATTTTACTTTCCATAATATTTGCCTTACATATAAGTATATCTTTTGTCGGCACGTGCGTACCCTTAGCTTTCACTACGTCATCAGAAACTATACTTTTTTTAGGAACTAGCTTCATTATCGTCTTTGGCACTTTGACAGTTTTAATGACAGTCTTAGGCACCTGGCGTTTGACAAGCTTTTTAACCAGCTTCTTTGTAGTTCCACCGGCAGGCGCTGCATCAGATCGTTTATCACCGATAAAATTATCTAGCATTTGAGCTAAGATATCCTTTTTGATCGGCTTAGTGCAGTATTCGTCAAGTCCTGCTGCCATAAATTTCTCTCTATCACCTTTTAGCGCATTGGCGGTAACAGCCACGATCGGGATGTGGCGGAGATTATTCTCGTGTTCGTATTGCTTGATCTGCTTTGTAGATTCGATACCGTCCATAACAGGCATCGAAATATCCATAAATATGAGATCATAGTCGTTATTGGCTTTTCTGGCTTCCAGCGCCAAAAGTCCGTTTTCGACTATCGTCAAATTCATATTAAAGCTATTTAACGTATGCTTCATAAGCTTTTGATTGATCTCATTATCCTCCGCAATAAGGATTTTAGCGTTATATTTTCTATTGACCAAAGGTACATTTTCATCGGCAGGATTTCGCTCTACCGGCACTTCAACCTCTTCTTCGACTTCGACATCCTCTTCGACCATAATGGTTTCTTCCTGTTGCTCGTCTTCGTATACGGTGACGGGTACCTCGACCATCTCCTCTTCCTCAGGCTGCGGGATAATTACCGGTTCGACTTTTACGCTAACAGGCTCGATCTCAGGCTCTTCGACATAGACATTTTGAGTAGCAGGCTCTGCCTTTGGAATAGACACCGACTCCGGCTCAATACTCGGCTCTTCGGCAGGAATATTTTGAGCCGCTGGTTCTACTACTGGCGTTACCGGTTCAGACTCGATATTTGAAACCTCTTCAAGTTTTGGCTCTATAGGTTTTAGTTCAGGCTCAATTGCTACCGGCTCTGGTTCAACAGCGATAGGTTCTGGTTCAATTATCCTTTTAGTTGGAATTTCAGGTTCTGAAAGTTTAACATTTGAAATTTCATCTTCATGAGCAGAAACACTTGAAGTATCAGGCTTCGAAGCTTTAGCGATAGGAATTTCAGGCTCGGTTTTAATGGCTACCGGAATTTCTTCTTCTACGCTTGGAATTTCAATCTTTTCGGCAGGCTCTTGCACCTTGGCGCTCGGTTTGATATCCGAAAGATCGATATCTATATCAGGAATTTCAATCTCGGCCTTAGGCGTCTCAACCTTAGCCTTTGGAATTTCTATTTTTGCAGGCTCAACCCTTACTTCTTCTTCCTCTTTTTTGATCTTAGGAAGCTCTATCTCGATATCAGAAAGATCGATGCTAGGAGTTTCAGCTTTAGGAGCCTGGGTCTGCGTCGCATGTGTTTTGAGCCCCACAAAATCATCAGGAATTTCCAAAGATATAGGTTCATCGATATTGGTCTGGGCATCCTTTGTGCTTGAAGGCTCTACCTTTGGCTTTTCTGCGTGTGGAATTACTATTTCAGGAATATCTATATTGATCTTTGGTGATTCAGGCTCTGTCTTTTCAATCTTAATATCACTCATAGGCTCGATATCTATAGGCTTAATGACCGGCTCTTCTGCTTTAGGGGCTTCTTTTTTGAGCTCTTGAGCAATACTAGACCTACTAACAGCCTCCTCTTTATGCGCAGAATGAGCCTCGGCATCATGCGTACGCCTTCTGCTTTGCAAGATAGCGCGTAGCTCGTCCGCCGACGAAGTAGTAGCATGTCGTAATTCATCGAGTTTGTTGATGATAGGTCTTTCTTTTACTACCGGCTCTTCCATAATCATTTCATCAGCGACGATAGGCTTTTCTACCTCGGTATCCAGCTTAATCTCATGCGTCTGTGGAGCAAAATCCGATCTACTTAGAGCAATTCCGGATTTTGAAATTTTATCTAGCGTCTTAACGAATTTGGTTAAGTTAAAAGGCTCTGTGAGGGTAAAAATTTTAGAATTTGAAATACTAATACTTTGAAGCTCTTTTGGCTTAAGAGTTAAGATCGTAGGCATACTCAATATATCGCTAACCTCGCCGTAATTCTTAAATCTAGTGATAAGGGCGTCATATTTGTTATTGTTTTGCGCTGAGCGGAACTGCGCGTTTGTATTAAATATCGAAATTTTACCGCCTAGCTTGCTGATATAATTTTTAACGATATCGTTATACATCGTATCGGCGCTATCGGCTAAAAGCGCAAAATTTAACCCTTTGATGCTTTCAAATACTGCGTCCGCATCAGTCTTTTGAGTCTCTTTAAAAGCAAGGGTGAAGTAAAATCTAGTACCCTTTCCTACGGTAGATTTAACCTGAAGCTTACCGCCCATCATCGCTACGTATTTCGACGAAATCGTAAGTCCAAGACCTGTTCCGCCATATTTGCGTGTGATCGTAGAGTCAGCTTGAGAGAAGGCGTTAAATACATTTGCGAGCTTATCTTCAGAAATTCCAATGCCGGTATCTTCTACGCTAAACGTTACGATCGCCTCTCCTGGAGCTTTGCTAGGCTCCCTTAAAATTTCAACTACGATAGTACCATGCTCAGGCGTAAATTTGACAGCATTTGACATGAGGTTGATAAGAACCTCTTTGATCTTCGTGATGTCTCCGTATAGATGGTGCACGAGTGTAGGATCGATGTAAAGCAAGATGTCGATATTCTTTTCGGCAGCCTTGGCGACGTAAATTTCAACCGCGCTTTCGAAATCTTGGATAGGATTAAATAAGATATCCTCAAGCTCGACCTTATTGCTTTCAATCTTGGATACATCCAAAATGTTATTAATGATCGTTAGAAGGTTTTCGGACGATTTTTCGATAGTATCAACGTAATCGCGCTTTTCCTCGTCCAAATCGGTATTTTTAAGAAGCTCCGTAAAGCCGATGATGCCGTTAAGCGGCGTCCTGATCTCGTGAGACATATTAGCTAAAAAGATCGATTTTGCCTTGTTGGCATCCTCCGCAGCGCCCTTTTGATACGCAATCAGATCGAGCGCATCCTCGATAAGCGAATATGCCTTGTTAACGCCCTCACTGGTCCTAACGTCGATATGCTCGTGCTGATTCGTCAAATCGCCGATTCGGCTAAGCACGTTGCCGAGGTCGGTAACGTTCTGTCTTAAACGTCTTGTAATACCCAAGGCAAAAACGACCAAAATAGCCGCTAAAACCCATATGCCAAGAGCGATAAATAGGTTTCTTAGTCTTTGCGCTAGATAAGTATCGGCATGCATCGCAAGCTCAGCATTGATCTTTTCAGAAATTTCGCTTAGCTTTTTATATTTAAGTGTAGTAGAGGCAAACCACTCTTGAAAAGGCACGCTATAGTGTCCCTCGTCCGCTTCTTGCTGCAATGTGGCTGAAATTTTAGCGGTCTCTCTTAATGCGTTTTGAAATTCCTCTCCGTCTAGAATTTTTAAAATCGCAGCTCTAGCATCAGATTCCGGCAAGAAGTAGTAATTAGGAAGCGAACTAGATAGGTTGAAGCTAGCCCAAGTCCTTAGCTGCGCCTGATTCATCGCCTTACTACCGATGATGTATTCGATAATATAGTCGCGCTCCGATGCGGTGGCATCCATCGCCTCATAAGTATTAAGCAACGAAACCGTCCAAACGGTGATATTTGAGCTTACAAGACCCTCTCTTAGCACTCGTTGGATTGTTTTTACATCATCGTCGAATTTTTGAAAATATGAACTGAAAAGCTCACCGAAGCTTTTGCTTTGAGCATCGACATCCCTTCTTACCTGCGGAAGTTTGTCTAACAAACCGTCTATATCGGTCTCGGCAGCCAAAAGCTCGTCATTACCGGTGCCGTAAGCGAAAATATCAAAAATAGTCTTTTTTACGACATTTTCACTGGTATTTTTGCTTTCTTTATACTTTGCAAGCGCATCGTCGGTTTTTTTACGTTGACCCGATAGAAGGGTTCCCATACCGGGGTTTCCCTCGCTACCCAAAAACGCCGAAGTGATACCGCGCTCTTTATCTACCTGCTCTACTAACGCCGCGAGATTGCTATTTTTAGCAATTTGCTGCTGCAAAATTCCCACTCTGGCGTAATCCTGCAAAGAGATAAACAAGAAATATGATGCAAACGCGAAAATCAAAAGTAACGGGATACCGCTAACAAGTCTCAAAGCACTTGTAGTATTTAAATTCATACAAAATCCTTCAAAGCGCAGCTTACGCGACGTTAAATTTTATTCAACCGGAGAAACGAAGTCGCTTCCGTCACGCTAGGCGGAGACGATTTAGCCGTCCTGCAAAGTTAATGGGTGATTTTACTAAACAAATCTTTAAATATAGCTTTTTGCGTTAGGTTTTCGTTAATGATTGTTTAAAATTTTTTCCGCGGTTTGGATATTCGTAAGTGATCTGATCTCATCGAAACTCGCCGCATAAATGCTCTCAAAATCGCCGTAAAAGTCCAAAAGCTTCTTCAGACTTCCTTTGCTAACGCCTAAGCTTAGCAGCTTTGAGCTTTGCAGATCGAGTTTGCGTTTGCTTTTTTGGTGAAACGAGATCGCAAAGCGGTGCGCCTCATCGCGCAGGCGTTGAAAAAACTGCAATTTTTTATCGTCCGTTGGTAGCGAAAAAATCCCGCCCTTAGTGCAAATTTTATCTTTCGCAGCTCCCTTTGCGCGGTGGGCTTTAGCATCGATCTTTTCTTTTGAAATAGCGATTATATCGACGTTTGCTCCGACGCTGCAGATTATTTCCTCCGCTAAGTTTAGCAGAGCCGTTCCGCCGTCGATGAGCCACAGATCGGGCGCTGCAAGCTCGTCAAATTTAAGCGCACGGCTAGTTAGATACTCGCGCATCTGATCGTAGTCGTTATTTGAGCTAAGATGCTTGTGGCGGTAGTTTTGCTTGTTAAACTCGCCGTCTTGAAAGCTTATCATAGCCCCCACGGCTGCGGCGCCGAACATGTGCGAATTATCGAAAACTTCGATATTTACGGGCAAATTCGTAAGATCAAAATAATCCTTCAGCTCCTGCAAAAATGCATAATCGTGCGTTTTTAGATGTTTTTTGATATTGATCTCGCAGTTTTGGTATGCAATTTCGCAAATTTTACGTTTCTCGCCGATTTTCGGCGCGTAAATTTTAAAGGCTCTTTCGTGCCGCTTGGATAAAATTTCGCATACCAGATCCACATCGTCAAACTCGTCGTAAACGTAAATTTTAGCGCACGCCACGGGAGCCGCAGCCGGGAAGGCGCTTAAGATCATCTGTTTGTAGGCATTTGCGATATCATCGGCGCTTGGGGCTTTGCAGTTGATTATATGCGAGCTTGAGGCTGAAATTTTACCCTCGCGTATGCTAAAATGCACGGCGCAGACGAGCCCGTCGCGTGCAGCAATCGCAAAGACCTCGAAATCATCGAGCTTTGCTAGATCGACCTCAACTTTTACGTTCATCTGCTTTAAAATTTCAATTTTATCGCGGATCTGCGCGGCTTCTTCGAAATTTTCGCTCTGTGCTAGCCGCGCCATCCGATCCTGAAGCTGCGGCACCATTTTTTGCGGATTTTTCAGAGCCGCAAGCGCGCTTTGCACGATACGCGCGTAATCTTGCTTTGAAATTTTATCCTCGCACGGAGCGGCGCAGCGCCCAATTTGATGGAACAAACAGGCCTTTTTGCCCTTGACGCAATTTTTCTTCTGCACGAGCGGAAACTGCATATAAAGCGTCTGTAAAATTTCCTTCGCGCCGTGAAAATAGGGGCCGAAGTATCTGATGTTTTTGCCCTTTACAATCTTTCGCGTGATCTCAAAGCGAGGGAAATCGTCGTCTAAATTTACGTAGATATATGGATAAGTCTTATCGTCGCGCAGCAGGATGTTGTACTTGGGCTTGAGCTGCTTGATGAAGGAATTTTCTAGTATCAGCGCGTCGCTCTCGCTAGGCGTTACGATGTATTCTAAATGCACAGCCTCGCCTATCATCTTGGCGATGCGCGCGCTTAAGCGCGGGCTCGGTGCGAGGGCGGGCGTGAAAGAAAAATAGCTTTTGACGCGATTTTTTAAAATTTTTGCCTTGCCGACGTATAGCAGCTTGCCCGCGGCGTCGAAGTACTGATACACGCCGGGTGCGGCAGGCAAGCTCTTAATCTCCTCTATTAGCAAGGATCAGCCCTCTTATCTCTTCAAAAATTTTATAAATTTGCGGATCTTGGATTTTGTTTTTGAATCCTCCGTTCGAGCGCTCGGGCGAGAAAATTTCGCTGCTTCGGCGTATACTCATTTTAAAGGCTTGCGCGCGTCTTTTGTTCATCAACCTGCTTGCGACGAAAATTTTAACCTCGCGGACGCCGCAAAGCTCCGCCGTCTCTCTAGCGGCTACGAAGCGCTTTAATACGTCTT
>NZ_CALIBH010000148.1 GCF_938045775.1 uncultured Campylobacter sp. | reverse complement strand
AGCCGTAGCCAAATCTATAGCCTCATTTATTCCTATCATTTTAAGTCCTTTTTATAATTTTTTTACATTTTAAATTCGCACAGTTAATACTTCGCGTGGCCTTAAATTTTATGTTGCGCCAAAGCTTGCAAAGCAAAATTTTACCCAAATAAATGCGCGAAATTTCACGGGCTCAATTGCCTTATTTTAATGCTAGTGTTACTTAAAATTTCAAAACATTTCGCTCGTAAAATTCCACTTTGCCCTAGGAATTCCACCCACATTTGCTTAAAAAATTCCACCACGGCTCGTTCATTAAATTTTACTAAAGTTCGCCACTTAAATTCTTAAGAGACTCATCCTTGAAATTCCATCAAGATTTGCTTTTAAAATTCCGCCGCATTTAGTTTTAGCGGTTTTAAATGCATTGCTGCTGATAGAATTTACGTGGCTCTTACGTAGCGTGGCATTTTAAAACGCGTTTTGCGTAAAATTCCGCATCGCTTGCTAGTGCAAAATTCTTTATTTCGGAATTTGTCATTCCTCGAGCCTCTGTATGTCCGCACCAAGCGCACCAAGCTTAGCTTCCAGCCTCTCATATCCGCGATCTAGGTGGTAAATTCTATGTATTTTGCTCTCGCCGCGCGCCGTAAGGGCGGCTAAAACGAGTGCCGAGCTGGCGCGCAGATCGGTCGCCATCACGTCCGCGCCGTTTAGCTTGCCGCCGCTAATCGTCGCGATGTGTCCGTTTAGGCGGATATCTGCGCCCATTCTTGAAAGTTCGCTAACGTGCATGAAGCGGTTTTCAAAAAGCCTCTCGTCGATGGTGCTGACGCCCGAGGAGATGCATGCTAGCGCCATAAACTGCGCCTGCATATCGGTAGGAAAGCCCGGATATTCGCTCGTGATGATCTCAACTGGTTTGATCTTTGAAGCGGGCAAGATCGTTACCTCGTCGCCGCCGCTTGAAATTTCAAATTTAAAGCCCATATCTTCAAATTTTGCAAGCACGGCGCCAAGATGAGCCGCGCAAGCGTGCGTGATCGTGATGCGGGAGCCCGTGATCGCGCCCGCGCACAGATAGGTGCCTGCTTCGATGCGATCGGGAATGATCGAAATTTCATCCAAGCTTAAAAGCTCGCCGCCGCTTCCTTTAATGAGAATCTCGTTCGTGCCGATGCCATCTATGTCGATGCCTGCGCTTTTTAATGCGTTGCAAACGGCGATTACTTCGGGCTCTTTCGCCGCGTTTATGATATGCGTGGTACCGCTTGCTAAAGCCGCCGCCATTACGATATTTTCGGTGCCGGTGACGGTAATTTTGTCAAAATTTATAGTCGCGCCCTTAAGCCCCTTTTTTGCGGTGCAAACGACGTAACCCTGCTCGATCTTAACCTCCGCGCCCATCTTTTCAAGCGCGCTAAGGTGCAGATCGATCGGTCTGGCGCCGATCGCGCAGCCCCCGGGAAGGCTTACCTCGCAGTGTCTAAACCGCGCTAAAAGCGGTCCCAGCACCAGGATCGAAGCGCGCATTTTACGCACTATGTCGTAGATCGCCTTGGTCGAGTTTACCTCGCGCGGATCGATTTTGGCGGTGTTGGCGTCAAGAAACTCGCACTTTGCGCCTAAATTTGAAAGCAGCTGAATTAGCGTGTGGATATCGGAAACTGCGGGTAAATTTTTAATTACGACTTCGTTTTTTGAAAGGATAGATAGAGCTATGAGCGGCAATGCGGCGTTTTTTGCGCCACTTATTTTGACGCTACCGCTTAGTTTTTTGCCCCCGTTAATTCGTAGATAATGCATGATTTCTCCGTGTAAAATTTCGGCGATTATACAGAATTTAGCTTTAAAGTTACCATTTTGTTACCACTGAGCGCTAAAATTACGCCCAAATTTAATCGTTACATAATTTTATAAGGATTTTTATATGAAACAACTAATTATTTGCGCTTTGGGTGCGTTTTTACTGGTCGGTTGCTCCTCAAAAGCCCCGTCTGCCGGTAGCCAGCAAGCGTATGTCTTAAACGATCATGAAGAAGGAATAACTTCGGTGCCGGGAAGCGAGTTTAACCGCCCGCTAATCGCATCTGTGGACGATTACACCGGCACTCGCGCGGGAGGGGACTGCAGCGGATTTATCACCGTGCTAAATGATAAATACGATGATCTGTTTTTTAACTCAAAAGATCTGCCGAAATACTTCACCAACGGACGCAAATCCCAAGCAATATATAATTATTACAGCCGTAAAAATTTACTCAGCAATACGCCGCGAGTGGGGGATTTGGTGTTTTTTCAAAACACTTTGCGTTCTAACAAAGGCAAGGTCAATAACGAAATCAGTCATATTGGTATCGTGCGCGAGATCTATGCTGATGGTCGCGTGAAATTTGTCCACAATACTCGTGGTAGAAATCAAGCGGACTTCGTAAATTTAAATAAGAAAAACGTCCATGTAGCAGGGCAAAAGATGGAAAATAGCTATATCGTCCGCTGCGGCAAAGACCGCATAAGCTGCCTAGCATCGAACCGCTTCGCAGGATACGGACGGGTGAATAACTAGAATTTTTAAAATTCTTTCGCCGTATTTTTTGAAAAATTTCTTATAACGTTTGGAATTTATTAGATTTTATGAAATTTCGTTAGACCTTTAAAAAATTCGCGGCGGTTTGATTTATGCTCTAAAATTTCAAGTAAAATTTTGCAGATAATTTAGCTTGGAATTCTAGCTATGACTTGCTTTATAGAATTTATTAAATTCCTAAAAAATTCTAATCAAATTTTAGAATTTTATGATTTTTAAACTCCTGCAGCAAAAACTTATGAATAAAAACTCACTTTGATACTATCGCGACAAATCAAATTAGCATTTTTAACGCGCAATATAATAAGCATTTAAAATAATTACTCTAAAATTTATTTTGAAATTAATTTAAACTCAAATTTTTGTTATTCTTAGTAAAATTATACTTATAATTTTACATAAAATTCTACGAAATAGCTTCATATAGTTGAAATTCCATCGTTATTAAATTTAACGGCATGTTTGTTTTTTAATTTACGTCAGATAAACTTTATAAATTCCAGTAAA
>NZ_CALIBH010000147.1 GCF_938045775.1 uncultured Campylobacter sp. | reverse complement strand
TCGGACTTGCAGGAGGAGGCTTCGGCTTTAGCTACCACTACGCTAACGGCGGCGCGCCTACCTGCGCGGGCGGCGTGATCGGCGGAATGAACGCGGCAAGCGTCGGCGTCGTTAAGGACGGCAAATTCCTAGGGCTTGCGCAGGATCATAAACAAGGCGGTGAAGCAGCTCAAGCATGGCCGGTAAATACGGCGAAGGTCGCTTTTCCTCTAGCTCGTATCGCGGACGCGCTACTAAATCCGGGCAAGACGATCGACGCGAACGGTGCAAAGATCACCTATCCGAAGATCGATTTTATCTACTGGGTCGGCGGAAATCCGATCGTGCACCATCAAGATACCAACACCAACATAAAGGCTTGGCGCAAGCCGCGCACCATTGTAGTGAATGAAATTTACTGGACGCCGACTGCAAAGATGGCGGACATCGTGTTCCCGACCACGACGGAGTATGAGCGCAACGACATCACGATGAGCGGGGACTACTCCAATATGCATATCATCCCGATGAAGCAGGTTGTCGCCAAGCAGCACGGCGCGAAGGACGATTATCAAATTTTTACCGACCTTTGCAAGGCTTACGCAGACGGGCTTGCCGAGGCTTATACGGACGGCGGCAAAACGGAGATGGATTGGATCAAAGAATTTTACGAAGGGGCGGCTAGCGCCGTGAACGCAAACACCGCTTTGGGTATGCAGATGCCGAGCTTTGAGCAGTGGTGGGAGAAAAACGAGCCGACGGAATTTTACGAAACGCCAGAGAGTGCTGCATATGTGAGCTTTGAGGATTTTAGGAATGATCCTGTTTTGGAGGCTTTGGGAACGCCTAGCGGGCTGATTGAAATTTACTCCGACACGATCGCTGCGATGAACTACAAAGACTGCGGCGCGCATCCGATGTGGTTTGAGCCCGTCGAGTGGCTCGGGATGAAGGATAAGCCTGCGAAATTTCACCTGCTTAGCCTGCATCCGCTTGATCGCTTGCATTCGCAGCAGAGCAACACCTCAAATCGCAAGAGATACGCCGTCGCGGATCGAGAGCCGGTACTAATAAATACTGAGGATGCTAAGGAGCTCGGCATCAAGCAGGGCGATCTGGTGCGCGTTTATAACGCTCGCGGCGAAATTTTGGCGGGAGCCAACGTAAGCAGCGACATAATGCGCGGCGTGGTGCAGATATTCGAAGGCGCATGGTACGATCCTAACGCCGAGGGGCTTTGCAAAAACGGAAATCCGAACGTGCTTACGATCGATCTTCCTACGAGCGAGCTTGCCAACGGCAACATCTCCCACACGGCGTTAGTAAATATCGAGCTTTATAAACACAAGGCGGGCGAAGATATCAAACTAACCGCGTTTATGCCACCTAAAGGGGCTAAGTAGGGATTGGGAGCGGTTTAGGTTTTAAGACTGGCTCATTGCTGGCTTGGACTAGATACGCCGATCCTCTACAGGCTTTAGCCAAACTCGCCGTGGTTTTGCTACGGCGAGACATATCGATTTCGACTTACCGCGGCTTTATATAGTCGCGCCTGTGCACCGAGACCAATTTAGCTTGCTACAGCCTCGCGACTGCAACGATAGGTCACGGAGCTGATTTAAATTTTATAGCCTTGCGCTTGCAGTGATGACTGAGTTGATTTGATTTATCGTAACTTTGAGCTGTGGCAGGCTGGAGATAACAGCAAGCAATATTTGCCTCGCCGCCCTACTCTCTATTTACTCGTGAAATTCTCACTAAATTTAAGAACTTGCCGTTTGGGCTATAATTTCAATCCAAACTAAAAAACCACCTAAGCTTCCATTTAAAATTTTTCTTCGGAATTTGCGTATCGCTAAAATCGTCGCTGTAAATTTCGTTTTTATCGGTGAAATAGCCGCTATTTTGAGCCTGCGGTATAAAGTCGGTCTGATCTTCTATTTTTACGTTTAGCGCCCTGAAATATTGTAGCAGCTCACGATACTCTTTTGCAGATACGGCATTTATTAAAAAGTAATTTCTGTTGTTAAATTTAACGACAAAATTTCTTTTTAACAGCCAAAGGGGCTCCGAGCTCTTTTTGAGCTTGTAAATTTTATACGGCAGGGCAAATATTAAATATAGCATTAGATGCTTTATATAAAGAGCAAGTTTGCCTATATGAACGCCTATGCTTGAATATCTATATAACTCATACGAGCTTAAATAATGGAACCTGCCGTAAGAGTTTTCTAGTTCGCATACTACGCAGAAATGAACACTAGATATATTTGCGGACGGATCGGGGGCTATTTTGGTTTCGGAAATTATGCTATCTTTCATATCTATATTTTCGACGTAGCGGATCAGGCTGTTTGAAAAATAAAAATAGCTCGGATTTTTAGAAAAATTTTGCTCCGCCGAAATTCTTAGCCGTATGAAAGAATATGTCACAAAAATTAAAGAAACGATACCGAAAGCGCTAAATTTTCCCGTAGTGCCAGTCGTAATCAGATCATAACCCAAAAGCGAAAAACCCAATATGCAAGTAAATATGCTCCAGGAAAATACATGATAGACGGTGTAATCGTTTATGATCAATGGCTCTTTGTCGTAGTCTCTCATAAATCCCCTATTTTGTAAAATTTTGGCACATTATAACGCTTTATTCTCATAACGTATTAAAATTTAAAGTCATTTTGACCATTTAAATTTGTAAGTTCGTTATTAGGTAGAATTTTAAAATTCTACCCTACTTCGCCTTCTTTGCCGTATTTTGCCAGTCGTTGCATTTACATAAATGCAACGCGATGAGTTTAAAACGAAATATGCATACTAAGCGCGATTATACATAAAAGTAGCGCCAGCGGGACATAGACAAAGCGTCCGATATCATACCAGAGCTTGCCGCGGGCCCTATCTGCGCCCAGATTGATCTCATCTAAAATTTCATTCCGCTTAATCACCCAAAACCACGATATTG
>NZ_CALIBH010000146.1 GCF_938045775.1 uncultured Campylobacter sp. | reverse complement strand
GGCTTTTTGGGGGTCTGCGCGCAGGCGCAGCATAAAGGTCTCGCTTAGCTCCGCATCAGTGCTTGCCGCGCGTAGGCACTCGCGCGCATGAGCCTCGAACTGCGCGATATCTGCGAAATGCAACTGAGCGCGCTCGCCGCCACTTATCTGCGAGACGCTAAACTTGCCGGCAAAGTCATATCGCACGCCAAGCCTCACGCTAAATCCGTAAAACTCGCGATCAAGCTCGCGCAGATCGGCGCCACCGCTACGCGCTAAAGCCCTGAGCCTAGCGATAAACGCCTCTGCTAGCTCTTCTTTATCCAGCTTGTCCATGATCGCTCCTTTCTTGCGGGCGCGCCACAAAGCCGCGCCGCATAAATTTTAAAATTCCTTTATTGAAATCCTGTAAATTTTAGCATTTCATATAATTATACTGCGAAAGAGAATTTTAAAATTCCAAAATCTCACGCAGAATGGAATTTAGCGCCATTGCGCGCCGTAAAATCTCGCTGCAAATCAAAGCTCTAAAATAGAGCTCGACGCGAAATCTCGCACTGCGGCGCGGTGACGCGCGTAACTGCCGCAACAAATACGGCGCGAACGGATCGCAAAACGGAGCCGCCAAGCATGCGGCGCCCGAGCGGTAGCAGCGGACATGCAAGACTTTAATTCCGCAGCAGCGCATAATTTGGCTCGCGACGATGCGCGATACGGCATAACGCACAGCAAATTTCACGCCTGCATAGAATTTTAAATTTCACAGCTAGCTCGTATGTACGCACAGCATGAAATTTAAAATTTTACGACAGCTATAGCGCGGCGTGCAGCGATCTAAAATTCTGCGATAAGCGGCGCGCAAATTTCAATCCCGCGCGACAATCAGGCGACGGGTGCGTGGAGTACAATTTAATTTACGAGCGCATAGCCGACATATCATCGCACAAATTTAGTCGCAGCGAGCAGCACGGCGCGAAATTTCATTGCCGCGACGCAGCGGCTCGTAAAATTTAGCTCGCCTGCCGCACAGCTATAGCCGCCTGCGCCTTTGCAAGCAGAACGGATCAACACCCGTGTCCACCGCAGGCGATGCACGGCGGTGTGTAAAATTTAATCCGGGCGCCGCAAACCTCCGCCAACATGACTGATCGCGTGAGCGTAAAATTTAGCTTGCGATGCCGCGTAATTCAACTCGCAGCGGCGCATGTCGCGACGCAAGCGCGAATTTTAGATCGTGCGGCGATCTGCTGCGCGACCGACGGATTAATTTCACGGTGCGCTCGACATGAAATTTAGAATCTCGTAGCGATACATGACACTGTGCGCGGCCGCGTGAAATTTTAAATTTCACGGCGAACCTACGCGTTATGAAATTTTAAATCTTGCCGCGAGTGAGCTCGCAAGCTCGCGGGCGGCTCGGTTTAAGATCTTACGCTCGGTTTTTGCGCGGAATTTTGCGAGCGAAATCTCAAATGCCAAACCCGTGCAAATTTTGCGTCGAATTCTACGTAGATCTTGCACGAAATTTAACGAAATTTCGCGGGACGAACCCGGCGCGCCGAAATCCGACCAACCAAAACTCGACCGGCTAAAACCCGGCGCAATAAAACCCAAGCATGGCAAAATTATGACGCAATAAAACCTGGGCGCGATAAACTCGTCGCAGCTTGAAGGCAAGATTTATTACTACCGAAGCTTGAGGGAAAAATTTATCGCCGCCGAAGCCCGCAGCTAAATTTTACCGCCCAAGCGCGGAATTTTAGGCTTTGGCTTCGGGCGCCGAAAATAAAATTTCACGCCAATCCGCTTATAACGCCATCGCTAGTAATCTTCATATTTAGCGCGTTAGGAACCTTCGGCAGCCCCGGCATCAGCATTATCTTGCCGCAGACGGCGACGATGA
>NZ_CALIBH010000145.1 GCF_938045775.1 uncultured Campylobacter sp. | reverse complement strand
CAGCCGGGCTCAACGTCGAATAGAAGCTCGCAGCCGCCCGCAAGATCGGCCAGGATCGAAAGAGCGCTAAAATCGCTCTGCCCGGCTTTGGCGCAGAATTTTAAAGCGACCTCCTTTTGGATCATCACTAAAAATCCGCTGCATAGCTCATCGTCGATCGCTTGCAAAATCATCTTCGTAGCGACGTAGTAGGGCAAATTTGCGACCAAAAAATATTCGCCGCAGCCAAGACCCCGCTGCTGCCAAATCCGCAAAGCATCGCCCAAAACGAGCTCAAGCTCGCCGCTAGCGATCTGCTGTGCAAATTTAGCGCTTAAAATTTGATATAAATCTTCATCTATCTCGAAACTTTTTGATCTGTAAAATTCCAAAAGCTTACGAGTTAAATCACCTAAGCCAGCCCCGATCTCAACGACATTCTGTACACTCTCGGGGATCGCTTGGATGATCTTGCTTAAAACGGCTTCGTCTTTTAAAAAATTTTGTCCGAACTCTTTTTTCGCCCTAATCATCGAGGAAGCTTAGCCAAATTTTACTTATAAAGTCATTATATTAAGTAAAATTTAGCTAAGATTATAAAATTTAACCCAAGAAAGGTCGCCGTGAACAAGTTTGCAAAGCGGATCATCCCGTGCCTCGACGTCAAAGACGGACGCGTCGTAAAGGGCGTAAATTTCGTAGATCTCGTGGATGCGGGCGATCCGGTGCAAGTCGCCAAACGCTACAACGAGGAGGGCGCGGACGAGCTGTGCTTCCTCGACATCACGGCGTCGCATCTGGGGCGCGATACGATCGTGGATGTCGTAGAGCGGGTCGCGCGCGAGCTTTTTATCCCGCTGACCGTGGGCGGCGGCATCCGCACGATCGATGACATCTCGCGCCTACTAAACGTCGGCTGCGACAAAATAAGCCTCAACTCGGCTGCGATAAAAAATCCGAATTTGATAGACGAAGCGGCGAATAAATTCGGCTCGCAATGCGTCGTCGTCGCGATCGACGCGAAACGAAATTCTAGTGAAATTTCGCGCGGCGATTTAGGCGATTTATATGGCGCGGCGCGGAATTTGAACGCAAATTTACGCAACGAAGCACAGAATTTTGGAGAGACTTCACGCAGTTCGCAGGATGAAATTTTAGCGGGGGGCGGCGAGCTTTGCGGCTATAGCGTGTTTATAAACGGCGGCAGACTGGATACCGGCAGGGATGCGCTTGCTTGGGCGAAAGAGGCGCAGGAGCG
>NZ_CALIBH010000144.1 GCF_938045775.1 uncultured Campylobacter sp. | reverse complement strand
ATGAGATTTTTCATATTTTATCCTTGTTTTAAATTTCTTACATTATATGTTTTTTTGGCTGAAATTTAAATTTACTATTCAGATACTTATATTATAAAGGATCTAAAATTTATATACGAAATGCGATAAGTTTTGTAATCGTAAAATTTTATCAGAATTAAATTTTTTACATAAATTTTATTTGCGAGATTTTATTTAAATTTTAAATTTATAAGTAGATTTTGACCTTAGCCATATTGGAGTGACAAGAGGGATAAAATTTGGTCTATGCGAGACTTTACTTATCAACAAAATTTAAGTTTAAGTAGATACTCTGGATGGGATATTTGCGTCATTGCTTTTAGGTAAATTTCAATATTAGTGTTTAAGTCTTAAGCGAATTAATAAAGCCGAGAGCGAGTCTCGGCTAAATTTTACAATAAAATCGGTGCTATTAGAAAGCCGAGCGCTACTGAAAACGCTATAGCTAAAACACCTGGTAGGAAAAAGGAGTGGTTGAATATATATTTACCTATCCTAGTAGTTCCGGTATCATCCATCTGAACAGCTCCAAGTAAGGTCGGATACGTAGGAAGCACGAATAGTGCGGAAACTGCAGCGAACGATGCGACTAAGATATATGCGTCTCCGTTATTTGTAGCAGTTAGTCCAAGCGCAGCAATAACCGTAGGTATAAGCGCTTTTGCAGTAGCGGCTTGAGAGTAAAGAAGCATACTCGCAAAAAATAACGCTATAGCTAGCATAAATGGATAGTCTTTGACAAAATCACCAGCAAAATTTTTGATAGCATCGGTATGATTTACCACAAAAGTATCACCTAGCCACGCTACGCCGAGTACGCATACGCACGCCGTCATACCACTTTTAAACGTGGCGGTATTAAATAGCTTATCGACTTTGACGCCACAACTTACCGTTATTAGAGTAGCGATGACTAACATGAAACTCATAATGGCGTTATCTCTAGTTAGCACTAATACTTTAGTAGGTTTATCGGTATTTTCTACGTATTTTACATTGGTAGTTGAGTCGGTTTTGACTTTTATGTTTTTTGCGACTAGTTCGTTAAATTTATCGGGATCTTTGCTTTCATAGATTTTTTCGTAGCCTGTCACGTAACTTGGTTTTATCCAGCCTACATTTTTGCTAATAGCCGTAGCGTATAAAACGACGGCGATAACACCGATCAAAAATATCAATACCGATCTTTTGGCTCCTGCAGGAAGTTCTTTATTTTCTTCCGTTTTAACCTCTTTTATCAAGCCCTCTTTAAGCCTTCTTTGATATTCTGGGTCGCTACTTAGATCGAGATTATAAAATAAATTTATAACAAGAGCCGTAAGCATACAACCGATAAAGGTCGTAGGTATCCAAATAGCAAGCAATAATGGATAGCTAATGCCTAATCCGCCTAAAGCATGCTCGCCTGCCATAAATACAACCGCCGCTGAAACGGGGCTAGCAGTAATGGCTATCTGGCTAGCGACGACGGCTATACTAAGAGGTGCACTAGGCTTAATATTTTGAGTCTTTGCTACCTCTGCAATGACAGGTATCATAGAAAACGCCGTATGTCCCGTCCCTGCAAATACCGTAAGCAAATATGTAACTATCGGAGCTAAGAAATTTATATATTTTGGGTGTTTTCTTAGTATTCCTTCGGCTATTTGTACCAAATAATCGAGTCCTCCTGCTACTTGCATAGCCGTAATAGCGGCGATAACAGACATAATGATTAAAATGACGTCCCATGGTATACTGCCCGCTTTTAGACCAAGCCCCAACGTAAGAATGACGACGCCAAGACCGCCTGCATAGCCTATAGCCATACCACCTAGTCTAACACCCAAAAATATCGCACCGAAGAGTACGATCAATTGCAATATCAATGAAATGTCCATTGCAAAACTCCTTATAAAGTAATTTTTTTAACGGCGCGCAGAATTCTAAAGATTTCAGCAGGTAAAATCCGAATTATCTTTATAATTCAGTGGTCGGAATTCTATGCGGAATTTTATCCTAAAATTTCGCAAGTGGAATTTTACTCCACGGAAGCTAAATCTAACTTGATGAAATTCTGCATCTACGGAATTCTGCACGATCAATTTTATCTATTTAGAATTCTACTTTGCGGAATTTCGCCTATTAAATTAACCGACGAAATTCCGCGCCGCATCTAGTTTGAAACTATTTTTTGCTCATATGTGGGTTGAGCATAGATTTAGGCTCTAGGATCTTATCGATCTCCTCTTTTTTCAAATATCCGCGCTCTAGGCAGATTTCACCGACGGATTTTCCGGTCTGAAGTGCCTCTTTGGCGATACTTGCGGATTTCTCGTAGCCAATGTAAGGATTAAACGCCGTAACGATACCGACGGAATTTAACACCGATTTTAGGCAAGCTTCAGGGTTTGCCTTTAGATGTTTGATAGCTTTTTCAGCTAGTGTATTCATCGCATTTTCCAAAAGCACGATCGAGTTAAATAGCGCATATGCGATGCCAGGCTCAAACGCATTAAGCTCGAATTCTCCGCGCTCGGAGCAAAGCATAATCGTAACGTCGTTGCCGATTACCTCATAGCAAGCCTCGCCTACAACCTCAGCGATGACTGGGTTTACTTTGCCCGGCATGATGGAGCTGCCCGGTTGCATCTTAGGAAGCTCGATTTCGCCTAGACCGCATCTAGGACCGGAGTTCATAAGACGTAGGTCGTTTGCGATTTTACTTAGGCGGACGGCTGCTGTTTTTAACGCGCCGCTAACGTGGACGAAGTCCGCAGTGTCTTGTGTGGCGGCGATGAAGTCCTCTGCGGCTTTAAATTTAACGCCGGTGATCTCGCCCAGTTTTTTCTCGACTACGTTTTTGTAATCAGGGTGGCAGTTGATGCCCGTACCAATCGCCGTAGCGCCCATATTTAGGTAAGTCATCGACTCTCTAGCAGCTTTGATAAGTGCGATATCGGTTTTGATGTAGGTAGCAAAAGCATTGAAAGTGTTTCCAAGAGTAGTAGGAACGGCGTCCTCAAGCTCCGTCCTTCCCATTTTGATGACATCTTTGTATTCTTTGGCTTTAACTTCAAGCTCTTTTTTCAAATTTTCCATAGCTTTTAATAAGTCGGTTAGCTTGGCGTAAGCGGCGACTTTGATCGAGCTAGGATAGGTATCGTTGGTGCTTTGACCCAAATTTGTGTGATCGTTTGGATGGAGGTATTGGTATTCGCCCTTTTTATGCCCCATGCTCTCCAAAGCTATATTGGTAATGACCTCGTTGGTATTCATATTCGTCGAAGTTCCGGCGCCACCTTGGATCATATCGACTACGAATTGATCTCTGAACTCTCCTGCGATGAGCCTATCGCAAGCTTTTGCAATCGCATCGGCTTTTTGTGCGTCTAGGACTCCGACCTCTTTATTGGCTAGTGCAGCTGCTTTTTTGATTTGTGCAAATGCTTTGATAAAAAACGGATAGTCTTTGAGCGCTCGTCCGCTTAGATGGAAGTTCTCTAGTGCCCTAAATGTCTGCACACCGTAGTAAAAATCGTCGGAAATTTCTAATTCACCGATGAAATCGTGTTCTTTTCTGGTCTTTGCCATAATAAGTCCTTTCGTTGAAATTGTTAATGGAATTTTAAAGCTTTTAGTATTAAAAGCAGCTTAAAACGTAACGAAAAATTAAAATTTAGAAATTAGTATGATTGTTTAAGGCTTTAAATAGAATTTTACTTAAAAAATATTTTGGAATTCGCTACTAAGGCATAATTACACTTTAATAGAAATATCGTATTGCACGTAGATTATGAAAGTGAAATTATAAAAATTCTTATTTAGCTTAAATTATAATTTGAAAAATTTGAACTTAAAGGCGATAAAATGGAATTTTTCATTGTATTTGTATTTACTAGCGCGGAGCTATTTTTTGCGTTTTATAAAATAAACATATAGGAGCGAGATTATAATGACGACGGCGAACAGAGCGATCGTAATTAGATGCAGATCTTGCTTGATTAACTCCTCGTTTTCGCCGATGAAATATCCCAAGCTCATCAGTATTAATGTCCAAATCGCAGCTCCAAGCCCGGTAAATAGCACGAAGCGCGCGACATTCATCTTTGCAAGCCCCGCAGGAAGGCTGATGTATTGACGGATGCCAGGGATTAAGCGGCAGTTAAACGTTGAAATTTCGCCATGGCGGTTAAAAAACGCTTCAAATTTTGCAAATTTCTCCTCGGTAATGCCTACGTATTTGCCGTATTTAGCGATAATCTTACGTCCAAAAAAGTAGCATAGATAGTAATTAAACAGCGCGCCGGTGATGCTGCCGCCAAGCCCACAAACAAATGCTATAACAAAGCTCATCTGCGATTTTGAGACCAGGTAGCCCGCAGGGATCATCACGACTTCACTTGGGAAAGGAAAGAAGCTGCTTTCTAAAAACATCATCACAAAAACGCCAAGGTATCCCCAACCTGCGACAAATTCTACGATAAAATTTACGATATCAGAAAGCATTTGAATTCCTTGATTTAATGTGTAAAAACCAGCTGAGCTTAAAATTTCGCTAAATTTAACATCGGCAGAGCAAATAAGTTTGAAATTTAACAATCCGGCGATATAAGAGTGATCTTAAAATTTCACAAAATTTAGCGTATATAAAACAAAGGCGCGGGCTAAATTTTATCCCTGCAAGTTGCCGCTGCAGCGAACTTGCATATAAATTTAATAGCCTCACGCCTTAAAATTAAAACTATTTTGCGTATTCGATGTTTAGTTTGCCGAATAGCTCATTAGCCTTGTCATCGATTTTTTTGTTTACTTTGCTTGGAAGTAATTGATTTTTGATGAGATCTTTTACCTTTTCAAACGGCATAGTCTCAGCCTTTTTACTGCTTTCTTTGTAGATTACGTGATATCCGAATTGTGTCTTTACCGGAGTTTTGCTCATCTCGCCATCTTTTAGCGCAAACGCTGCTTTTTCAAACTCCGGCACCATCATCCCTTTGCCAAAAGAGCCCAAATCGCCACCGTTTTCTTTCGCACTTGGATCGATTGAAATTTCTTTAGCTAGTTTATTAAATTCCTCTTTTAAATTCTCTTTTTTGACTTTTGATAGCTTCGCAATCGCGTTTTTAGCAGCCTTTTCGTCTGCTACTAAGATATGACTTGCGGTAACGGAATCTGGTTGCATGAAATTTTGTTTATTTTCATCGTAAATTTTTTTAGCTTCCTCGTCGCTGATGCTTACGTCTTTAGCCTGTTCGCGTTGCCATAGATTAAATGCGATGCCATCTTTAGCAAGCTCTAGCTGATGTTTATATTCGTCGCTGTTTTCAACGCCTGATTTTTTCGCCTCTGCGATTAGAAGTTTGTATTTGATTAGATCGTCGATTAGTTTTTTCTTCTCATCGGCGGTCGGTTCCTGTCCGCCGTGCTGCATACCTTGAGCCAAAAACGGTGCAACATCCTCATCCGTAATAGTGATATTTGCGTCTTTTGCAGTAGCCAAAACGCCTGCATTAAGCGAAGATATAGCCATAGCGGCAACAAAGCTGAAAGATAAAATTCTTTTCATTATTTTTCCTTTATTCGGTAAATTTCGCGCAATTATAAAAAAAGATAGTAAATAAAATAGCGAATGTCAGCAAATTCGGCGCGAATCCTGCGCCGAATTTTAAAAAGAGGAGGAGTTAAAACGATGGAATGATTGCGCCTTTATATTGCGTCTCGATAAATTTTTTCACTTTCTCGCTTTGAATCGCTTTATCTAGCGCCTTGATTTTAGGGCTGTTTTCGTTGCCTTCTTTAACGCTGATGACATTTGTGTAAGGGTTGCCCTCAGCCTTTTCTAAAAATAGCGAATCTTTGATCGGGTTTAAATTTGCGTTAAAGGCAAAATTTGAGTTGATGACTGCAATATCGACATCGCCCAGGGTGCGTGGAAGCGCGGCGCCTTCAAGCTCTAAAATTTCTAAATTTTTAGGGTTTTTCGTGACATCTAACGGCGTGCGTAGCTTGGCGTTTTGATCTACTTCGATGAGCCCCGCGGCTACGAGCAGATCAAGAGCGCGGCTTTCGTTAGTCGGATCGTTCGGCACGGCAACTTTAGCGCCGTTTTTAAGATCTTTTAAATTTTTAATCTTATGGCTGTAGATGCCCATAGGCTCTAAATGTACGCCTACGGTCGCTTTTAACTTCGTGCCTTTATTAGCGTTAAATTCCTCCATATACGGCACGTGCTGGAAAAATCCCGCATCCACGTCGCCGCTATCGGTAGCGAGGTTCGGGGTTACGTAGTCGTTGAAAACTTTTACTTCAAGATCGTAGCCTTGGGCTTTTAGATCGGGCTTGATCTGCTCTAAAATTTCGGCATGCGGTATCGGAGTAGCGGCGACTACGATTTTTTCGGCAAGAGCGAAGCTGACGACGCTAGCGCTAAGAAGCGAAGCGAGAAGAAATTTCTTCATATTTAATCCTTTTGGTTAAAATTTCGCAGTATTATAGCAGGTAGAATTTTTAATGTCAAGTATTTTTATATGATTTTTTAAAATTTTATCTAAAATATTCTAAAATTCGATATTTTTATATATATTTAAATACTACATTTTATTGTATAATGCAGAATTGGCACGCTTTAATGAGCGCTTTACATAAATTCCGCTAAAATCGCAAAATTTAAAATTTTAAAAAAGGGCTGAAAATGGCAGATTTTTACGACGCGAAAGCCGTAGAGGAGAGCTTTTATAAAATTTGGGAGCAGCGCGGCTACTTCGAGATCGACGGAAATAAAGATATCCAGCAAAAAGGCAAAAACTTTTGCATTATGCTACCGCCGCCGAATGTTACCGGAGTGCTTCATATCGGGCATTCGCTCACTTATACGCTACAAGACATAATGACGCGATACAAGCGAATGGACGGTTACAAAACGCTGTGGCAGCCGGGGTTAGACCATGCAGGCATTGCGACGCAAAACGTCGTCGAGCGCGAGCTTTTGGCGCAAGGGATCAAAAAAGAAGCGATCGGGCGCGAGGAGTTTTTAAAGCACGTTTGGCACTGGAAGGAGCAAAGCGGCGGGCAGATCGTAAAGCAGATGAAGCGCCTTGGCGTCACGCCTGCGTGGAGCAGACAGCGATTTACGATGGACGAAGGGCTTAAAAACGCCGTTCGCAAAGCCTTCGTAAATTTATACGACGCAGGGCTCATCGTGCGCGGAAACTACATGGTAAACTGGTGCACGCACGACGGCGCGCTAAGCGACGTGGAGGTCGAGCACAAGGAGAACAAGGGTAAGCTTTATCACTTGCGTTATTACTTTGCGGACGAGCAAGATAAATTTATCGTAGTCGCGACGACGCGCCCCGAGACCTACTTCGGCGATACTGCGGTAATGGTAAATCCCGCGGACGAACGCTATAAAAATTTGATCGGCAAAAAAGTCGTGCTGCCGCTAATCGACCGCGAGATAGAGATCATCGCCGACGAATACGTCGATATGAGCTTCGGAACGGGCGCCGTGAAGGTCACGCCCGCGCACGATACCAACGACTACGAGGTCGGTAAGCGCCACGAGCTGGAGTTTATCACCGTTTTTGATGAAAAAGGAATTTTAAACGAGCAGTGCGGTAAATTTCAAGGTCTAGAGCGGCTTGCCGCGCGCGATCAGATCGTAGCGGAGCTTGAGAGGCTGGGCTTTATCGAAAAAATTGAGGATTACGAAAATCAAGTCGGCTACTGCTACCGCTGCAAAAACGTCGTCGAGCCGTACATCTCGCAGCAGTGGTTCGTCCGCGCGGATATCGCAAAAGATGCGATCGCCAGAGTAAATGCGGGCGAAGCGGAATTTTTCCCGAAGCACTGGATCAATAGCTTCAACGCCTGGATGCGCGAGCTGAAGGACTGGTGCATCAGCCGCCAGCTGTGGTGGGGACATAGAATTCCCGTATTTTACTGCGACTGCGGCCATCAGTGGGCGGATGAGCGTGAGAGCCCCGATGCTTGCCCGAAATGCGGCGGTAAAAATTTTACTCAAGATCCCGACGTGCTCGATACGTGGTTTTCAAGCGGTCTTTGGCCGATCAGTACGCTTGGCTGGGGCAACGGCGAGGCGCTGAAAAACGAGAAGTGGTTTGAGGAGGATTTAAGCGAATTTTATCCGAATACCATGCTGATTACGGGCTTTGACATTTTGTTTTTCTGGGTCGCGCGCATGATGTTTCAGTGCCAAAACGCCATGGGCGAGCTGCCGTTTCGCGACATCTACCTGCACGCATTGGTTAAGGACAAAGATGGCAAAAAGATGAGCAAATCGAGCAAAAACGTAGTCGATCCGCTGCTAAAAATCGATGAGTTTAGCGCCGATATTTTACGCTTTACCCTTACGATTTTGTGCGTGCAGGGGCGCGATCTGCGCCTTAGCGACGATAAGCTTTTGATATATCGAAATTTTACGAACAAGCTTTATAACGCGAGCAAATTTTTGCTTTTAAATGCCTCTAAATTCAACGATTTAGATGCGGCACAGATCAAAACTAGCCTCGGCAAATATATGCTTTCGCGCTTTAACTGCTGCGTGAGCGCGGTGCGGGAAAATTTAGACGAATACCGCTTCAACGACGCTACGACCGAGCTTTATAAGTTTTTTTGGGATGAGTTTTGCGACTGGGGCATCGAGCTTAGCAAGGCGGACAAGGCCGCGATCGGCGAGCTGGGGATGATTTTTAAAGAAGCGATGAAGCTGCTAAGCCCGTTTATGCCGTTTCTAAGCGAGTATCTGTATCAGGAGCTAAGCGGCACGAAGCTGCAAGACGCGCGCTCCATCATGGTGATGAGATACCCACATCCTGGTGAGCGTGACGAGCGGATCGAAGAGCTGTTTTCGCTTCTTATCGAAGCGATCGTTAGCATTCGCCGCGCAAAGGCGACGATCGAGCTCGGCAATGCGCGCGTAGCCAAAGCCTACGTCAAATCCGCAGTCGATCTAAGCGCCGCCGCGGATTACATCAAAACGCTAGCAAAGGTCGATGAAGTGGAATTTACGCAGCAAAATATCGCAAATTCCGCCCGCGACGTAAGCGAGAGGCTAGAAACTTTCGTACCGCTTGAGGGGGTCGATCTTAGCGGCGTGATTTCGCGTCTTAACGCGCAAAAAGCAAAGCTGCAAAAAGAGATCGAAAAGCTCTCAGGCATGCTAAATAACGAGAAATTCGTAGCCTCCGCCCCGCAAGCCGTAGTCGAAGCCAACCGCGAAGGACTGGCTTCCGCGCAGGAAAAGATGCAAAAAATTTGCGCCGAGCTGGCAAATTTAGGAGAGAATAATGATCAATAGTAAAATTTTTGAGTATTTGTGCCCCTTTTTTGATATTATTAAAAACTCTAAAGGGAAAAGTATAGCTCAAATAAAATCTGAGCTAAATATTGACAGAAATATGAAAAAAGGAGCTTCTGGCTTAATAGTTGAAAATTTATTAGGTATAAAAAATAACAATAAACCAGAAGCTGATATTCCGGAGATTGGTTGTGAAATTAAAATTTTACCTTTACAACAAAATCGTAATGGCGACATAAAAGCCAAAGAGCCGACTGCTATACAAATGATTAATTTTTTAGAAGTAGCAAACGAGAATTGGAATAATGCAAAAATAAGAAAGAAGATAAAGCTTACATTTTGGGTTGTTTATTTGGCACAGGAAAACGGTAAGAGATTGAAACAAGATGATTATAAAATTATAGATTTTTATTTAGACAACCCTAATGAGCAAGTTAATTCTATTTTTAAAAAAGATTGGGAGGATATTAGAGAATACATAATAAAAGGTTTAGCGGATAAACTTACTTGTTCTATGGGTACTTATATTGAGCCTAAAACAAAAGGGAAAAATAATCAAGATAAAACCGATGCCCCTGATGGGAAAGGCGGAGTAATAAAAGTTAGAAGAAGAGCCTTTTATTATAAAA
>NZ_CALIBH010000143.1 GCF_938045775.1 uncultured Campylobacter sp. | reverse complement strand
AGCCGAAGTAAAGGAAAAGTTCGGCTATAAAATTTTAACCGACATCCACGAAAGCTACCAGGCAGAGCCCGTCGCGCGCGTCGCCGACGTGCTGCAAATACCTGCGTTTTTGTGCCGCCAAACCGACCTACTCGTCGCCGCAGCCAGCACGCAAGCGGTAGTAAATATCAAAAAGGGTCAGTTTTTATCGCCACAGGCGATGAAACACAGCGTCGAAAAGGTGCTGCAAACCCGTAGCGCACGGGCTTATACTCCGCAAAGCGGTGCGGCATCTAGCGATACAAAGGCCGCTCAAAACAGCGCCTGCTACGACGATGCCGAAATTTGCGGCGCGCAAAACAGCGCCCGAAGCGGTGCGAATGACGGCTCTTCGGTGCCAAACGCGAAAAATTCTTGTGCCGCACGATCGGACGCACAAAATTTTATTCATACTTGTGGCGCTAAAAGCGGCACCGAAAATGCCGCTAAAGGTACGACGACACCTTGTGCCGCGCAAAGCGATAACAAAAGCGAAGCGCAAAGCACCTTGCAACCAAACTTATCTCATACTTGCAACGCGCAAGACGGCTCGATAAGTGCCGCGCAAAACGCCGCGCAGCCGAGCGACGAAGGGATGCACGATCTGGCGCGCCGCCACGGCGTTTGGCTCACCGAGCGCGGCAGTACCTTCGGCTACGGAAATTTGATCGTCGATATGCGCTCGCTGCCGATTATGCGCGAGTTTGCGCCGGTCATTTTCGACGCGACGCACAGCGTGCAGATGCCTAGTATCGGCGCTACGAGCGGCGGCGATTCGCGCTTCGTGCCGTACCTCGCGCGAGCGGCGGCGGCCGTGGGCGTGGACGGGTTTTTTTACGAGACGCACCCAGATCCCGCTCACGCGCTTTCGGACGGGCCGAATATGTTAAATTTACAGCAGCTCGAGCGCGTCGTAGCGCAGACGCTCGCGATTCAAAAAGCGCTCGGATTTTAGCTCGCGATACCTTGGATTAAATTTAAACCTCACGCCAATGCTCACGAATTTTGCGCTTAAAATTCGCGAACATGGCTCTATCTCGCAAAATTTCCCTATCTTTAATTTCATATTTTTGACTTAAATTTAAGTAAAAATTCATGGTTATACAACGTTCTTCTGTTTTATTTCAAAGAGCGCAAAAATGGATTATGCCAAATTAATCTCGTAAAGAGCAGAGAGACAGTCGCGAAGACTACTAAAAACGCTAGACCACTTCTATCATTCATTTTATACGATCAGCAAAGGCGCAGAAATTTTGGGTAAGATGCTGAAATAAAGCTTACGGTGACCCCTTACGCAAATATTTTAGAATTTTGCAATTAGCCATTTTGTAACTACAAAAGCACGCAAAATTCTAAAATCACCAGATAAATTTATAAATTTTATCGTCGTAAATTCAGCTCGATGCTTTAGCGGCTATCTAAGATTTTTTATAGTAACATCTGCGTTTACGTCTATTGTATCGCTATAGCCAATTCGGTTTATATAATCAATACCTATCGGCGCTCTTATGCTCTCAATACTTATCGTACTCGGAACATAAAGATCTGTTTCTAAATAAAAGCTCACTCCCTTGTAATAATGCACGCAGACCCCAAACAATATAATAGCTATCGTTAATAATGATATCGCGGTTATGCCGCTAAAGGCTAGTTTTAATAATCTTTCGATATCCCCTCCGTTAAAAGAAACTTTCTCTTTTATTGCAGCTTTCTTTTCAGGGATAAATTCTTTGCTATTTGCAGATCTACTTTTGGACCCAAATAGTGCAAGAGCTATAAATACAGTTAATGGCAATGCGATTATACCGCAAAGAAGTGCTGTTGAGTTTTCCATATTTTCTCCTTTAAAATAGACTTTCTCTTTTAAAATTTTTACAGTAAAAATCAAAAAATGTATCCTTATCTGCAAAAATTTCTTTAAAAATTCCGTTTCGGCTTAATCCTACAAAGAGCGCGGCAGCACGAGATTGAGCGGAAAATGACTTTTTAGGATTAAATTCTATATCGCTGAAATAATCGTATTTTAAAATTTCATCCGCTAAATTTGGATTTTGTTTTAGAGCGCTTAGATATAAAAAATCATAAAAATATGTTTTTGGTTCAGTACTAAAACGTTCACCGAAAAGCTCAAATCCGCAAAAATTCCCGCTATTTTTTAGCGGCGGGTATTTTTTAGGATGAGCTTTGGCACTAAAAATAATCTCTTCAAACTGACCGCCTCGCTCAAAAAATTTTGAGCCTTGAAAAAAGCGCTCGACGCTAGCTTCTATGAAATTTTTATCTTCATCTTTCAAGCGAAGCTTTAGATTAAAAGCGCTTAATGCTTTGCCGAGAGGATTTGGCGATGCCTTACTGATTTCTAGAATTTTTTCGCTTTTAAGCTCGGCTCTAGCGTTGCTTAAAAGGCTATCTATTGATTTTATCTTTTGAGATAACGCAAAGCCGCTAAAGAATTCAAATTTTATATCTACGCTTTTTACAAAAGGACTTTTATCTATCGCATAAAAAATCGGTCTAATAGCCTGCATTTTCTAATTCCTAACTAGCGGTATTATTTCACTTATAAATTTTAGCGGAATCTTTTCGTAAATCATAACTTCAGCTTGTGAAATTTTGTATAAACTATTTTGAGCCTCACTGTGCGGTGGAAATTCTTGTATAGAATAAAGCCTATCGAAATCTAAATAGTTTTTGATGACACTATATTTTTCGATATGTGCCGCATTAGCCGTTGCATTTTGATCACTCATAATAAAAGCATGATAGAATAGTACGAACGGAGAGATCAAAATTATTGCAAAATCATCGCTTGGATGTTTTTCGATAAAAGTACGAAGCATGTAATTGTTGCTTATAATAGATAGGTGCACGTAATCTCCTAAATTCCGCCTATTATCTAGTTCTTTAGATAGATTATTAGTTAACAAATTCGGTTTTATATCGCCACTTTCTAAATGGCTTATGCTGAAAACTCCAGCCATTTTTATAATGGAGCTTAAATTTGAAAGTTTTGTTAAATGGATAAAATCGTAATATTTGCTCTTGCCTGTAAAATTATCATTAATGAAAGCTAGGGCTTCTTGATAGTTTTCGTCTTTGGTTAAATTAAACTTCGGCTCCGGTTTGAAATCCGCAATATCACCGACTTGAGGAATATTTGGGTAATGAAAATTCTTGCAGCGAGAAAATTTCTTTATATTCGCAATAGCGGCGTCTAGACTGGAATACATAACAAATCCTTAAAATTAAATTTAAGGTAAATGATACTCTCTCTCTCTCTCTCTCTCTTAAATTTTGACTTAAAATTATGATGGTTTTTTAATAGAAATTTATAAGTAATTTACTTAATATATAAAATTTTTGCTGCATAGGCTTAGTGATTTTTTACTCATCACACATATCGAAATTTAATCGCAAGGATATCAAACCGCTATTCTGCGCTTTATTTTGTATCTTTATCTAAAATTTTGTTTTTGTCGCTATAATGCGGCTTCTTGACCTTTTCGTCT
>NZ_CALIBH010000142.1 GCF_938045775.1 uncultured Campylobacter sp. | reverse complement strand
AGCGGCGGATCAGCCCGTCAAAATTTCAAAAGCAGTTTGTGATATTTCAATGAAACGGGCGTTGCGGTCAATATCATCGCCGAAGTTTGCCCGCGCACGCCGCAAAGTTCGATGGAATTTCGCGGCAGCTCGCACCACTTCGCGCCTTGAAATTTGCCGCAGCCGCTTTAAATTTTAAGGCACGGGGTTTGGATTTCAGTTCGAAACGACGCGCCGGGCGAATAAATTTTACTTAGCAAGTGAGCTACGACGTGCTTTATACCAAAGAATTTGCGGTTTTTGGCATTTGCCGAATGGGCGAGAGATGGGATACGGCTCGCAAGGGTACTGCGGCTAGCGGACATGAGCCTCAAATAGGTAAATTTCATAACCAAAGCGTTCGGCGGCTCAAGCCTTCCGTTTAATTTAATCCACAATTACAAGCCGAATTTTAATCTGTCCAATTTAAATATCCGCGCAGACGGCGTACATCGCGACTCCGTCGTTTGCCACGGCGTAGAGGCGACCACCGCTTACGAGCATGATCTGATCCGAGCCGAATTGAAACTCGCCAAATTCTATCTCCCTTACGATCGAGCCGTCGTCCGCGCTAATCAAAACCGGCTTGCCGCGGCGATCTGCGAGTAAAATTTTATCCTCAAACCACGCGAAATGCTCGGTTCCGCCGGTGTCAAGCTTAAAAATCACCTCGCCGCTTGCCGCATCCACGGCGTATAGGTGCCCGCCCTTGCCCGCGGTGCCGAAATACAGCGTCTCGCGACCATGCCGCTTGTCTTGCACGTCAAAATGCGACGTCGCTGCGCCGCGCAGGCAAACGGGCGTATATAGATACGCGCCTAGCTTCAGCCGCCAAAGCGTTTTACCTTTTGCGGACACTTTTTTGCGGGTTTGCTTGCCGTCGTTTGAAATTTTATCTTTCGCTTCGCTGGTTTCATCGCGCGGATCGCTTTTGCGCGCCTTACAAACAGCCGCTGTGCCGTCATTTTCGGAGGAATTTTTCAAATTTTCGCCCGCCGCGCCGCTGAAATTTACTGCGCCGCCCAAATCGGCAGCCGCGCCGTTTAAATTTGACCCGCCTTGCGAGGCTCTGCACTCCATCATAAAGGGCGAACTCATCCGCACGCAAAAGCCCTCAAACTCGTAGGTTCGCGCATCGTTGTAAATCTGCTTCACGGGCGCAGGAGCGTCGCCAAGCTCGCTCATTTCGCCGTCTTGTATTTTGATGAGCTTTGCGGGCGAATCGACGAAGCCCTCGTAGTATCTCGTATTTAGCACGAAGTGGCCGTCCTGCGGGTAGCAAAGCGCGGAGGCGGCAGAGAAAATTTCGCGCTGTTCGTAGGTGAGCACTGATCTTTTATGTTCGCTAAAATCGCGCGAAAACGTATCTAGCAGCACGTAGCCGGGCGTTAGCTTCGAGAGGGTGTTTTGTTTGCTGGGGGCTGCGAAAGAAAAATGGATGAAAGCAATCCGATCGCCCATCTCATAAATACCCGTCACGCCGTGTCCGCGAAACTCCACGCCCTGCATCGCAAGAGGATATGATCTTAGCATTTCGGCTCCTTGAAATTTGAAGCGATTATAGCTTAAATTTGGGCGCGAATTTAAAATTTTGTATGCACGCTAAAATTTTACGGCACGCGGCATGGAATTTCAAATTTTGCGGAGCTTCCAAAATTTTACGCCTGGCACAATGAATGCTACGTCTTAAAAACTCATAACTAAATTTCGTTGCTAGGTTTTTCATTCACTTTTATACCAGACGAATGCCCAAAGTTTAATGCCATTATATTATCTCATAACCATTATGTACTACTTTGATTCGGACTGATCAACAGGCCACTATCGAAATCCTAGCTTTTTCGCTACGTATCTTTCTAGCATTCGTTTACGAATATGCTACTCTAGCTGCCTATTTACGCCCCATATCGTGAAGTAGATTTTAAACGCAAAGAGCATTAAATGAAAATTAGTATAAATAAAATGTGAAATTTTTAAAGTTAAAAGGGAATTTTGGATTAGATTAAAATGGCCGGGAGATAGGGATTCGAA
>NZ_CALIBH010000141.1 GCF_938045775.1 uncultured Campylobacter sp. | reverse complement strand
CGAGTTTGATCTTGAAAATACTCGCCTGACTCTTATAAATTCTGTCGTAAGCGGCTACTTCGAGATGCTTTATCTAAACGATTCGCTAAAATGGACAAAACAGAATTTAAGCGATTACCGAGAGATCGAAAAAATAATCAAGGCAAAATACGATTACGGCAAGTCCGAGCAGCTAGATTACAGGCAGATTCAAAATTCTATCCTAGGGCTTGAAAACAAGGTCTTAAGCATTCAAAAAAATATCGAGGATAATCATAAATATATGAGAAATCTCATCTCCTCCAGCTTGCAATTTGATGATAACACCGATTCGATAAATTCCATAGAATTCCAAGGCGTTGATCTAAATGTGCCTTACACGGCGCTTGCTAATCGCCCCGACATTAGAGCTGCGATCGCTAGGCTAAATTCCAGCTTTTACGACGAACAGACCGCTAAGTTAAATTTCTTTCCTAGCGTAAATTTAGGCGCAGGACTTACTAATGGGCAAGGCGTGAGCGCTAACGATAGTTTCAAGCTAAATTTTTTAAGTGGCAACGTAAGCATAAGTCTGCCGTTTTTGGATTATGCAAGGGTTGAAAACCGCCTTAAAATTTCGGAGATCGCTTTTCGCAAAAACGTCGTAAATTATGAACAGACGCTCTCTAACGCTACGAATGAGGTGCTAAATTTATATAGAATTTACCAGATCAATCTGGCTAGCCTTAAAAATTTAAGTGCCGCTTATGACGAAAAGGCGCGTATTGCCGATCTTTACGCCGCGAAATACGAAGCAGGTTCAAGCGAGCTAAAGGATATGCTAGAAGCCCGCACCGATGCCGTAAACGCTAAGATAAACGAGCTAAATCAAAGATATTTGACGCTACAAAATGAGGCGGCGATCTATCGCGCGATGGCAGGCAAATTTAAACGCAAATGAAAAAGGCTTTGATATTTTGGTTGCTTTGCGGTGCGATATTTGCTGATTCTATGGTACTAAGAGCGCAAGATGACTCAGTAAGCCTTGGTGCCAGCGCTTATGTTGCGGACGATAAACAATCAGAATTTGAGAAAAACCATAGTGAAATTCTGCTAAATCGTCAAAAAAAATGAACTAGATAGGCAAAGCCTGCAAAATAATTTGCAACGTGAATCAAAAGGCGTAGGCGACCACGATGATTTTTCGATGAAAAAACAGCCGATGCAAGACATCAAGGAGCGAAACAATAAAAATGAGCAAGACTTAAAACTGCGCCGTAAAAAGCTGCAAGGCGACGTTCATCGGCGCTAGGGCTGCTTTTGTTTATCGGTTTTTAAGTAAAGTTTCTATAAAATCTCCGCTTTACATTTTCTTAAAGGAACAGTTATGAAAAGAACGTACCAACCCCACAATACCCCTAAAAAGCGCACTCACGGCTTTCGCGTCCGTATGAAAACAAAAAACGGCCGCAGAGTTTTAAGCGCAAGACGCGCTAAAGGCAGAAGAAGATTGGCTGCGTAGGCGAATTTGCTGCGATAAGCGATAGCAGGGTTTTCTCGGAGGTTTATAAAAGTGCGGCAAAGTGGCATTGCGAATGCGCTGTCGTGTATTTTTTGGCTAGCGAACAACGCAGATTTAGCGCAGTCGCCAGCAAAAAAATAGGCAATTCAGTTACGCGAAATTACGCTAAAAGACGTTTGCGCGCAGCGTTTTATAATCAAAAAGACGCCATTGTTAGCGGAATTTTTATATTAATCGCAAAAAAGCAGATCGTAGATATGAGCTTTGAAGACATTGAGCGAAATTTAAAATGGGCGTTTAAAAAGATCGGCGCAGTAAAATGAAGAGATTTTTTATAGCCGTGATCGGGTTTTATCGAAAATTTATTTCGCCTTTGCTACCGCGCTGTTGCCGTTATTATCCGAGCTGTTCGGAATACGCGCTTTATGAGTTTAAATTTAACGGTCTTTTTCGCGCTCTTTGCGCTACGGCCGCTAGAATTTTAAGGTGCAATCCGCTGTTTAAAGGCGGCATAGATTATCCGATAATCGCGCGAAATTTCAAATTTTGCGTATTTTCTAAAATCCGCAGCAGCAATGCCTCTGTGGATAAATTTAAGCTTTGGTTTATACCATATAAAAAAAATAGATATTATGTCATACGACTAGGAGAAAATATTGCTAGATAAACTTCCTCAATCAAAGCGCCTTGCTATCGCAATAGCAACTGCGCTCATATTTTTTGTAGCTTACGATCATTTTTATTTATCAAAAATTCGCGCCGCAATGGAGGCAAACGCAACCGCGACGCAAATCGCGCAAAAAAATGCCGCCAAGTCCGCTCCGCAAACTTCTGCCGCTGGCATGAGCGCGCAGGGAGCGAATTTAAATACCGCAAATTCCATCTCTGCACCGTTAGTACGCGTGATCGGTAAAGAAGCAAATTTTACGATCGACGGGCTCGGTCGCATAAGCTCGTATGTGCTAAATGATGCTAAATTCCGTGATGAAAACGGCGATGCGATAAATTTAATTGATCCTAAATCACATTCTAAACCGCTTGAGATGCGCTTTGAGGACGCGGCGTTGAATGCGATGGCTTTCGATACTCCTTACAGCGCCTCATCTAGCGAGCTAGACGTGCGAAACGGCGAAGCTAGCGTTACGTTAAGTCAAAGTTTGGGCGCCGTTAGCATAAATAAAATTCTTACCTTTTATCCAAATGGTAGTTATAAATTGGATCTGAAGTTAAGCGGCAATGCGCATTATTTTATCAGCCCCGGCTCGCGCCCGAACGTAGAAGTAGATAGCTATACGGTTCACGGCGTCATCGTTGGAAAACCGGGCGAAGCGGGAATTTCAGATAAAATCGCTTCATTTTTTACGGGCTCGCAGGCTATAAACGAAAGCGTAGAAATTTTTAAAGATGGTGATGTGGATAAAAATGAGCGAATAAGTGGCGTAAATATCGCTGCAAGCTCGGATCGTTATTATACGACGCTATTTTACGGAGAGAGCTTGAATGCGACCGTGACTGACGCAGATAAAATTTCGCAGGTTTTCATAGGCTCGGACGGCGATCTTAGTCTTACGGGCTATATCGGCGCGAAAGATCACGCAACGCTAAGCTCGATAAATCCTGCTCTTACGCACATTATCGAATATGGCTGGGTTACCTTCATCGCCCGCCCGATGTTTAAATTTCTAAACTGGCTGCAC
>NZ_CALIBH010000140.1 GCF_938045775.1 uncultured Campylobacter sp. | reverse complement strand
ATCCGTTCGTGGAATTTTAAATCAAATCTTCAAATCCTACGTAAAATTTCGCCGCACGCCGCGCCTGCTGCTAAATAGGCGAATTTAGCCGGGCAAATTCCGCCATCAGGCTTAAGTCTATCTTTCGCGAACGGATGAAATTTTAAAATTCCATCTTGGCGTAAATTTCGTAGGCGCTCATCTGAAATCCGCAAGCTAAATTTCGCTTAAAAGCCTTATTACACGGAGCTGCACGCCATTAAATTTCGCTCGTATATGAAAGCCGAAATCATAAAAATTTAATATGATATGTGCTAAAATGCCACATCTGTTTAAGGATTTAGATGCATAAATCAAAGCCGCTGTGGTCTCTGCGTCATCATCGATAGAAAATGTCGTGCGAGGCGGAGGCTCTGCTGTCAAGTCCTGCGTTTCGCAGCTTGAGGCGGTGCAGCAAAAGTGCGTCTATGCTGCGCCTACAAACATTTTCGGCTGAGACCACACGAGCGCGAGGACGTCACTACAAATCTTACAGACGGCTAAAATTTTCATCCGGATCTTTTCTGAAATATTGATCTTGGAGCTATCACGAAAGAATTTTACCGCAAGCCTTTCGCCTACGAGCCGGAAGGCGGAATTTTAAGCGGGTTTCGATGAGGCGAAATTTCAAAGATTAAATTTAAGGCAAAAGATAAAATTTAAAGCAAGGGAAGGTATGAAAAATTTTAAATTTATGCTCGTGCTGCTGATACTAGCGACGATTGCGACGATTGCGATATCGCTTTGTATAGGGCGTTTCGGCTTAAGCATCACCGAGGTGCTAAAAGCGCTAAGCGGCGGCGAAGTAGCGCAAAACGTCCACAACGTCGTCATGCAGGTGCGCCTGCCGCGTATCATCGCCGCAGTGCTCGTGGGCGCGGCGCTGGGCATCAGCGGCACGGCGTATCAGGGCGTCTTTAAAAACCAGCTCGTCTCGCCCGATCTTTTAGGCGTCAGCGCTGGAGCTTGCGTGGGTGCGGCCATCGCGATCCTGCTTGATCTAAATATCCTTTTGATCCAGCTTTTCGCCTTTGTTTTCGGGCTCGCGGCGGTTTGCATTACGCTTCTGATCACGCGCGCGCTGCGTTCAAGCGCCACCATAATGCTTGTGCTTGCCGGCATCATCGTAAGCGGTCTGATGGGCGCGCTGATCGGATTTTTAAAATTTATGGCAGATCCCGAGACGAAGCTTGCAGACATCGTGTATTGGCAGCTAGGAAGCCTCGCGAAGGTCGATCCCTCCGTGCTAGCGATGATAGCGCCGGTGATGGGGGTTTGTATCGCTATCTTGGTGCTGATGAGCTACCGCATAAACGTCCTATCCATGGGCGATGCGACCGCGGCGAAGCTCGGCGTAAACGTCGTGCTGGAGCGGGGCATCATCATCGTCTGCGCGACGCTGCTAACCGCAAGCAGCGTGTGTATCAGCGGCATAGTCGCGTGGGTGGGGCTTTTGATGCCGCATCTAACGCGCATGATCGTGGGCGTGAGCAACACCAAGGCGATCCCCGCGAGCATATTTTTAAGCGCGATCTTCGTGCTCATCGTAGATGACGTAGCGCGCAGCATAAATCAAAGCGAGATCCCGCTAGGCGTGCTTACGGGCTTTATCGGCACGCTATTTTTTATATTCATCCTGCTTAAAAACAAAAGGAAGCTAAATGGTTAGGGTTGAGAGCTTAGACTTCGGCTACGTAAAATCCGCCCCTCTAACGCTGCGCGACGTGAACTTAAACCTCGAAGCGGGCGCGATGCTGACGATTTTGGGGCAAAACGGCGCGGGCAAATCGACGCTTTTAAATTTAATTAGCGGCACGCTTGAGCCCCTGCGCGGTAAAATTTCAATAGACGGCAAGGATATGGCGAGCCTCAGCGCCAAAGGGCGCGCCGAGATCATCGGCTACGTCTCGCAAAGCGAGGTCTGCGAGTACGACTACAGCGTCTTCGAATATGTCCTGATGGGGCGCACGGCACATATCGGGATCTTTTCGCAGCCGAGCGAAAACGACTACAAGCTCGCGCAGCGCTACATGAAAATGCTTGAAATTTGGCACCTAAAAGACAAGATCATCACGCGCCTAAGCGGCGGCCAGAGGCAGATGGCGTCCATCGCGCGCGCCCTTTGCAGCGAGCCTAAGATCGTGATCTTCGACGAGCCGACCTCGGCGCTAGATTTTGCCAACCAATACAAATTCCTCCGCGCCACGAAGGAGCTTTTAAAAGACGGCTACACCGTCGTTTTAGCCACGCACAATCCCGACTTTGCGCTGCTTTTAGGCGGATACGTCGCGCTCGTAAAAAGCGGCGGCGAGGTCGCATACGGCAAAGCCGAGCAGATCATAAAGAGCGAAATTTTAAGCAAACTATACGATCTGAAGCTCGACGTCAGCTACAACGAAAAGGTCGGCAGGGTGTGTTGCTTGACGTATCCGTTTTGATCTTAACTTCGCGGACGAGCACAGCTCGTCCTTGCGACGGGGAGCTTCGCTCCCTCGACCCACCTAAAGTTACGGCAGGCTAGCGCCTGCATTTTTATCGTTTTTACTTCGCGGAAGGGTACAGCTCGTCCTTGCGAGCGGGAGCGCAAGCGCTCCCTGCACCTGAGCGGAGCAATACGAGCAAGCGTTAAGACGCTTGCGAAGTCTCCGCGAAAGATAGTCAGAAATTTTGCTGCGCAAAATTTTAAAATTTATTGTTTTACTTCTTGCGACAGCCAAGCCGCCGCTGCGACAGGGAGCTTTACTATTTCTCGCGAAGGCTAAGAAGCGCCCCGCGCTTCTTTCGCATTGCTTCGCTCGCCTAAAGTTACAGAAATTTTACTACGTAAAATTTTAAAATTTATCGGTTTTACTTCGCGGATGAGCAAAGCTCGTCCTCAAAATAGAAGCTTTGAAATTTTAAAATTTCATCGCTTCGGCTGTGCGAGCGATAAAGCTTATATGGCGCTAGTAGCGGTAAAATTTTAGCCTCTGCGGCGGAGTTTTTACGGCGGCTAAATTTTAAAATTTCAAAGCGAGCGGCGAAGCCGAAATTTTAAAATTTGCTCCAAATTTTAAGCATAAAAATCAAAATTTATCGTTACAATTACGTAAAATTTTTAAGGAGCAAAAATGAAAAAAATAGTGCTTTTAAGCGCAGCGGCGGCGCTTGCCGTAAATTTAAGCGCGCAGGAAAATAGCCTTGAGATCTACGCGAACTCCGCCTTCTTGTACCAAAACTTCGGCGCGCAAAAATCAAACTTCAGCGTGAACGTGCCGGAGTACTTGGATATCCGCAGCATCGAGATCGCGGGCTCTTGCGAAGTGCGCGAATTGTCTTTGGATGATAGCGAGCCCGTGAAAAACGCGGAATTCGCCAAAAAAGAGGCGGACGAAAAGAGCCTGCGCGAGCTAAGCGACCGCCTGGTCGCGCTTAAGGCGCAGCAGCGCTTTTTAAGCGATTTTACAAGCCTAAAAGATAGAAGCCTAGCGAGCCTAAAGGCGGATTCGCAAAAAGTTTACGACGAGGTCTTGCTCGTAGCGGGTGAAATTTCAAAGACTGACGAACAAATCGGAAAGCTCAAAGAGAAAATTTCAAAATACCGGATCAAGAACGAGCGTCGCTTAAACGCGAACTTCGGCTGCGATCCGAGCTTCGTTAAGATCAATTACCCCGTTGACGTAAGCGCCTACACGCACAACGAGCTCTCTGCAGATCTTGCAAGCGGTAAAATCGAGGTCGCGCAAAAACTCTCGGTGCAAAATCCGCTAAACGCGGAGCTAGCAAATTTAACGATCGCGCTGTATCCTTACGAATACTCCTCGCAGACCGCGCCGCAGCCGTTTTATCCATGGTACGAGGGCGAGCCTGCAAAGCCGGCGCCCGCGGCGGCTTATAAAAAGGACGTGATGCTAGAGGTGGCGGATATGCAGAGGGCGCCCGCGGCGGAGGCTAGATCGTCGTATGCAAGGACGGGCGCGAATATCGAAAGCTCGCTCTCAAAGGTGTGGAAAATCAGCGGCGTAAGCCTCAAAGCGGGCGAGGCGGGCGAGTTTAGCTTCGATAAACAGAGCCTGGATGCGAAATTTGATCTGATCATCGACGGCTACGGCAGCGAGGCAGCCTACGTGCGGGCTAAATTTATCCCCGAAAGAAGCATAGAGGAGAGCGAAACGCTAATAAAGCTCGACGGCGTGCAGATCGGGCTCGTGCATCTAGGTTTTGCCGCAAACGCGGAGGCTACGGCGTACTTGGGTAAAAACAGCCTGATCGAAGTCAAAAAAGAGCAGGCGAACAACTTCACGAAAAACTCCTTTTTCGGCGGCGAAAGTAAAAATTCCATGGCTTGGGACTACGAGATCAAAAACGGCTCCAAGCGCGCTTGGAACGTGGTTTTGCAAGAGCGAGCGCCCGTTTCGACGCATGAGGACGTAAAGGTCGCGCTGAAAAACTCGCCCGAGCAGAGCAGCCTCGGCAAGGACGGACTGCTTAGCTGGGACTTTGAGCTAAAGCCGGGCGAGAGCAAAAAGATCCACTTCGGCTATGAGCTAAGCAAACCGAAGAAGTAACCAGCTTTGGCGCGGCGCGGCTAAATTTTGCAAAGCGGAGTAGCTTTTACGATGCGGCTAAATTTTGCGGGCATAAAACTAAGGCGCGGCTTTAGAATTTATCTGAAATTTTTGGCGCCGCACCACTGAATTTTACGCGCCGCGCCGAGTAAAATTTAAGCGCTGCGAGAACCAAAAATTTAAATGTTGCGACGATTTAAAATTTAGCAGCGCGAGATATGAAATTTTGCGATGCAAAGGGGTTTTGGCGCGGGTAGAAAAACTTTGAGCATCGCGAAATTTATCTCGAATTTAAAAAGCTCAGGACGATGAACGCGGAGCAAAGGTATAAATTTAACGGGCGGCGAAGTATGCGTTTGCTTCGCTGGCAGCATTTAAAGGATCGTTATGAAATTTCGCAAACTTAAATTTAAAATCCTAGCCGCAGCGCTACTTTTCTGTGCCGCATTTATCCGCATCGTACCAGATTACTCCACTTCGCGAGGTTTTGCTGTCGTTTCTATCTTTGGCTATAACAAATATCAACAGGGGTATTGTTTAAAAGAGAATAGAGTTTTAAGCAACGAAGAATTGCTTCAAAATGCCGCTATAAATTATTTTAAAAGATATTACGACTATGAAATTTTGCGAAATACCATTATCGATGAGCACGATATAAAAAATTTCGGCCATAGTTTTTATACGGCGCGCATCTCCAAGCTCTATCTAATCGGCGATTTCAATGAAGAAAACTGGTTTGATTTTTTAGTTGAAAATACCGACAGAAAGAGTTTTGATTATGAGATAAAAGACAAGACGCAAATAGATATCTCCGATCTATCAAAATATTTTGTATATAAGGATGAAATTTTGGGCTTTAGACAGCCTATTATCTTATCGGAAGAGAAAAATCCGCTTCATGGTGGAAAAATGTTTTTAGAAAAATCATTTTTAATAAAAGAGAATAAATTTTTTGTGAATTATGCTAGACCTGGTTATATAAGTTGGTATATCGAGCTTAACAATAAAGAAGATTTAACAAAAATCAAAAGCAAAGAAAATTTAATGCGAATAAAAAACGGATATGAGAACTTAGAAAGCCTTAACGAAGTCTTGGCTTATACCCATATGAAAAATCTGCGACGTAAATTCTCATACGATAATTGCGGAAATATAGATTTTGATATCAAAGCCCCGGCGGAACAGGAGCTGGATATGTGGATTCACGGCGGATAAAGTTAGTCGAAGCTTTATCTTAACGAATTTAACCGAAAAAGGATAAGGGATGAGCAAAAAAAGAAACTGATCTAAGATTAGACTTAGAGGGCAATTACGGAGCCGATATATTGAGTTATTATTTGTGGGGCAAACAAACTCCTCCGGGCCCGAAAGAATTAGCCTCTAACGAATGGATGGATAGAAAAGGACTGATATGAAATTCTACAGGTCTATTAAATTTAAAGCCCTAGCCGGCACGCTGCTTCTGGCGGCGATACTCTGCGCCATATTTATTCGAATAATTCCCGATTATTCCACTTCACGAGGCT
>NZ_CALIBH010000139.1 GCF_938045775.1 uncultured Campylobacter sp. | reverse complement strand
TGTTGTATAGAGCCGCAAATATCGCGCCGTGCATTCGCGGCTTTGAAATTTACGCCGCGAAATTCTGCTTCGTAAATTTTATATCGTAGAATTTTACGCCTCGGAATTTCGCTCGGTAAAATTTAGATCGCAAAATTCCGCTGCGCGGAATTCTGCCTTAAATTTTACGTTGCAAAATTTCGCCGCTAAATTTACGCCAAATCTCTAAATTTTAAATCAAAATCAGCCGCCGTCGATGTCGAAGTCAAGATGCTCTTTGAAGTAGGCACGCAACCTGCGGCGATCGTTGCGGCCGGGCGTGATCGCAAACCACAGCACGCGGTCGTTTAGGTCCTTGCCGCGGATCAGCACGGTGTCGCGCAGCAAGATGTCGTGAAAGTCGCCGTTTAGCCGCCACGACGAAAGCGCCTTGGCGAAGATAAAGATTACGACGCCCACGACCATTATAACGAACGCCATCCCCACGCGCTCGCTCATGGCGATACCGACTAGCCACAGCACGATTATAGACGCATATGCAAAGTTCAGAAACTTCTCGTATTTTACGTAGCGGGAGTGGCTAAGCGCCGTGTAGTTCGTGCAGGTGCGCAAAAAGCCCGGCGTGAGCCTAACGTAGTCGATATTAAAGAGCAAAATTTCGCTCTTGCCCACGCCCGAGACGAAGGTGATCGCGTGGTCGTTAAATTTAAACAGCCCGCCACCATCGCGCCCTTGATACCAAGCTACGCCTGCGATCAAAAGTCCTAAAATCCCGCCTCCACCGCGACCGCGTCCGTTTCCTAAAAAAATTTCATCTAAATCAAGGCCGGCCAACACGCCGTAGAAAAATATAAAAGCCATCATCGCAATTACGAAGATCACGATGAAGGAGTTATCGTTTTTGACGCTAAATCCGCCTGCGCTCGTGGTTCGTGAGCCGCGGCTGCGAAGGGCGGCTTTGTAGTCTTTGGTAGTAAAAGTAGGCATCAGCTTCCTTTATTCCGGGGTTTCAAAACAGCTTGCGCGTGATTTTAAAGTCCGTTTAAAACGGTGGAATTTTATAAAATTTCAGATCAAATTCGGATTAAATTTTAAATTTGAAGAGGCTTTGAAATTTAAGCTGGTTTCAAATTTAAAGGATTTGAAATTTAGCCGCCTAGCTACGCTTAAAATTTACGCTTTCGCTCAAATTTATCAAAATTTAAACGCATAGCGGCGCCGAAAGATCGTAAATTTAGCCCGGGCTAAACCCCATTTTTGTATAATTTCATGAAATTTTAAAGGATAGAAAATGAAAAAATTTCTAGCTTTGCTTCTTGCGGCGCTGTTTTTAGCGAGCTGCGGCGCGCCTAGACCGAAGGTTCCGATCGCAAGTGCGTATAAATTCAAGGGGATTACCTACCAACACTTCCAAAACCATAATCCGAAAAAATTTGTCTATCAATCGCCGGAGGCGGTCGAGAAAAAGTACAACGAGCAGCTTTTAGCGGCGCTAAAAGAGGCGAACCTGCTGGATCAAAACTCTACCGACGAGCTTAAAATTACAATAAAGCACCGCAGGGGCTTTACGGGTGAAGCTACTCCGTTTCCTAGCGATAGAATCGGTGGCATAGAGTTTATTTATGAGGTTAAACTAGTAAGAAACGGCCAAATTTTAAGAAGCTACGTGCAAAATGACATCGAGCATTACGATCCAGGATTTTTCGGCAATATGAAAACCATAGCGTTGCAAAATACAGACGATAGCTATGAAAATGCTGCAATTACGGCTCTTGTCAAGCATTTGATGGAGATTATAAAGGGTTTTTAGTGGTTCAAGGGCTTTGCATTGCAAACTAAACTGCAGTAAATTTTTAAAGCACGACTGGCTAGCGTATGTGGCGGTTCGCATGATCTAAACCATCATAAATAGTTTTTGATGCCTTGTGAACTTCTAAATCTCGGAATTTAAAAACGGCTGCAAACCTGCGCGGTAAATTAAAGTGCAGTTTCGTAGAAATTAAGAAATCAATTTAAATTGCAAATGGTAGTTTTGCTGAGACAAATTCTGCTTCCTTGCAGTCAAATTCTGCGTTATAACCCAATTTTAAATGCTATAAAATTGAAATTCTGCGGTGCAAAGCACCTGTTTATAGGCTATGAGCGCAGCCTCTTTTGCAAAGTCTTTATGTTTCTGCCCTGTTAAAATAGAGTACTGCGTGTTTTGCGTGATTTATCTTATAAGTCTTTTTTTAAGCTCATCCAAAAACCGCTCGCGGCTAAAAACAAAAATGAAAGCGAAGCTAGGCAAAATATAAGTTTGCCGATCTGTCCGAAAATTTCGCCCGAATGAATATCTAAAACTGCCATGCGTATCGTCATAAAACGTGGCATTTGCGCTTTCATATCGGCAAATTTAACGTCCCTTAAAATTTCGCCACTCGTAGCATTGATCGCGATCCTATTAAATTCATCGCTCTCGTCGCTCGCAATCCCGTATATCGCGCTATATACTCCGTCTTTCGGATTAAGCATTATGTTAAAAAATTTAAAATTTTCGCCGTGTTTTTGGATAAAAATTTTAAACATCGCGTCGATCTCCCGTAGTTTGCCTGCATCCTTAAACCCCAACTTTTGTCTAGGTTCAAATTTTTCAGCTTTGTAAATTTGCTCCTCGCCCAAAATTTTATTCGTTAGTCTTGCTAACCAGTCATAAGAAAAATATAGCCCGCTCGCGCTTATAGCAAAAAGTATTGCAGCCGCATAGATGCCCGTGCATCCGTGGATCTGATAAAGCAGCGCGTAGCCGCGAGTTTTGAAGTTGATCTTAAGCGCTTTTGTAAGCTTGCGTCTAAAAAACGGATAATAGATCAAAATCCCGCTTAACAAAAGCAAAATGAGCCCTAGCGTGCTAAGTGCCACGATTTGCCTGCCGATCTCGCGAGCCCCCTCGCCAAAGGCAAGCTCAAAGCCTAGATTTGTATGTAGGCTTAGCACAACATTCATTATCCGCTCTTCGTAGTTCTCACCGACGATTTGTCCGTCATAAGGGCTCAAAAAATACGCTCTTGCTCGTCCTTTGCCGTCTTTGCCCGCGACTTCGACGCTCGCGCCGCCATCTTTTATGCCGATTAGCTCCGGCGTGAAGCTACTTTGCTTCTCGCCGAAAATTTTTAAAATTTCAGAAATTTTTAGGCGAGGCACATCTTTTTGGACGGCGAAAGACTGCCGCTCGTTAATAGCGTCAAAAATTTCATCGTGATACGAGATGAAACAGCCCGACAAGGCGACTACGAGCAGCGGTAGCGCACAAAGCAGAGACAAAATTAAATGGACGTTGAACCAAAAGTTTTTCTTTAAAACTCTCCTCATCGTTCAAATTTCATCTTTAAATTTTGCTCGAATTAAAAATTTACGTTGAAGCCGAGCTGAAATTTACGACCCTCAGCTATGAGGGCTCTGGTCGGTTTATCGTCTATTACTCTTTCGTTAAATACGTTATATACGCTAAAATTTACGCTAGCGTTTTTCGTGATTTTATAGTTAGTCCCGACGTCGGTGACGGCGTAGCCCTTAGTGTTTACATACACGCCATTTTTTACCCTGCTTATATAATTTACCTGCGTCCAGAAGCTCAGATCGCTATTAAAGTCGTAATCAAGTCCCGTTTTTATCATATAGCGCGGGGTGTCGGTCAGCGCTTTGCCCTCGTTTTCGCCTGATTTTTGTTTTGATTTAGCATAGGTATAGTTTGCGTGAAATGCTAAATTTGATAAAATTTTCCACTCGCCGCTAAGCTCAAGTCCGTCTATGGAGGCTCTGCCGATATTTACGTTTTCATAAATTCCAAAATAGGTTTTGCCTTGATAAACACAAGTCCAAGTAGCGGGATTATTAAAATCCGCTCCCGATCCCCAGCCGCCGCATCTTACGACGCTATCGATCTTGTCTTTGAAGTCGGTGTGAAAAACGGTCGCCGAAAGGCTTAGATTATCGTTATTGTCATACATCGTTCCGACCTCGTAATTTACGCTAGTTTCGGGCTTGAGGCTGCTTCGCCCCAGTCTGATACCGCGTCCGTGATTTATCGGAATTTTTAGCCCTTCGGATCTATCGTCGATATTAGGCGTCGTATAGCCCGCCGATACGCCTCCCTTAAACGATAAATTTTCATTTAGATGATAAACGATGTAGCCGCGCGGCGCAAAGTGTCCGCCATAGTCTTTGTCGTAGTTGTATCTTAAGCCCGCAGTCAGTGCAAGCGCGTCCGTGACATAAAAATTATCCTCTCCAAATACCGACACATCCCATCTTTTTAGATGCGCATCATCGCTAAAGCCCGGCTCATTTTGTGATGAATCCAGCTTCTCATGGCGATACTGCGCGCCAAGCGTTAAGGTATTTGAGTCAAAAAGATACGAGCCTTGAGTATTAAATATCGTAGATCTTAGCCTGATGTCACTTGCGGCTTGATCGGAAAAGGTTTTTGTAACCTCGTGCGATAGATAGGTATCGGTTAGAAATTTATCGTATCTTCCGCTATGCGAGAGCGAAATTTGATCGTCTTTGTCGTCTTCGTGAGTGTTATATCCTAGATACGCCGTTTTGCCTAGAGTTCTTGAGGTCAAGTTTTTAGTGTGTTTGTAATCAAGCGCGAGATCGTCGTTCTCGGTAGGCTTATACATAAGCTTCGCACCGAAATTCTTATCCGCGTCTTTTGGATTGCCGTAGTCTTTGGCGTCTTCAAATTTATGAAAATATCGCCCGTAAAGCGAAATTCCGAGTGTGTCTGGCACTATCGCGCCGCTTGCATAAAATCCCGTAGAGTAGCCATTGCCTATGTCTTTGTGCTGCGCGATATCGTAGTAGCCGTTTATATTGGCGCTAGGTTCATTCGAAAAGCCTTTGGTGATGATGTTTATCACACCGCCCATAGCGTCGGTGCCGTATAGAGAACTCATCGGTCCGCGGATAACTTCCACGCGGGCGATAGCATTTGCGGGCGGGATGAAGCTTTGGATGCTTCCTTGCGAGCCGAAACCCGGAAATGCGCTCTCGCTGGAAACAGGACGACCGTCGATTAAAATTTTAGTATATTTTGAATCCATACCACGCATTCTGATATCGCTTTTACCCTTCATTGAGCTAAATCTAGGCGCGGAATATACGCCTGGTATATCCTTTACGATGTCGGCTACGTCTTTGTGATTTCTCTTTTCGATCTCTTTTTGAGGTATTACCGAGATCGACGCCGGCGCTTCTTTGATATCTTGCTCAAAGGCGGTGGCGCTTACGACGATCTCTCCTAAATCGGCCTCTTGCCCCCCCCCATAGTTGTGCGGTCAAAATCGAAACTGCCACGAGCGATAAATGCAAACTGCGCATTATTATATCCTTTTGATAAAATTTTGCGAATGAAATTCACGGACGAAATTATAGCTCCGAAAAGATTAAATATTTATAAAATATTAAAAGGCGTTATCGCTATCAAGCATATTTGATTCTAACGTGCAATCGCTAGTTATAGGCATTGATGAATAAAATTTTATTTGCTCTTGGCGATTTAAGGAGAGAATGATAAATTTAAAGGCGCAATGAGCTTTAAAAATTTACGCCGCGTTGTAAATATCAAAATTTAAATGCAGTGAGCTCGGGGTATCTGTCATTAGTGTGCGCCGTGGGTTTTTGCGGAGAAAGAGACTTTGCGAAGCGTAGCCGACGAGTATGGGGGCTAGCAACAATTAAATTTTTATGACGAATAATTTAAAGTAGGGTATTTTTAATACTAATTTTTTAAGCGTTAAAATGCGACTTGCGGCGGCTGGTGCGGCAAATTTGCTCTGCGATTGCAGTTAAATTTTCCGCCGCGCGGAGTAAATGCCGCGCAGAGCTAAATTTGCCGCCTAGAAGCTAAATTTCACGTCGCAGTTAAATCGGCAATAGCTAAATCACAGCGAGCTCAACGCTGCAAATTTAGAGTTCACAAGCGCAAGCGCTTGACTTGCAGCTGAGCCGAGATCTTTTATTATAAGATGCCTATTGTTCGCATTCCTACGGCTGTATAAAACAAATCGCGCCGCGTTTTAAATTTTAAAATTTTATTTGAATAAGCTGTTTACGCTCTCGTCGTGATATA
>NZ_CALIBH010000138.1 GCF_938045775.1 uncultured Campylobacter sp. | reverse complement strand
CCTAAACTCAGACTCTGAGTATCTGCGAGTAAAGATCGGCTACTACTTAGGCATTAAAGATAATCTAAATGCTAATACTGCTGCTCTTAAGCTAGTCACCGTAGATCCCGTTTCGCGAAGTTATGCGATCTTAGCGGCGACATATTATGCGATGGAGAATTTTACTTTAGCCAAAACCTACTTTGAAAAAGCCTATGAGCTAGACAAAACTGACGAAAATCTCATCAGATTATGCGACGTGCTGCTAAATAAACTCGATGATTCGGACGGAGCGATCCGCATTATAGAGACGCACAGGCGCATCTACGGCTGCGCCCAGGGTATGGCGTGCGAGCTGCTAGCTGATGTGTATCGCGCGAATAAACGCTATTTGGATGTCGCTAAGATCGATGAAGCGCTGTATGAAGCCAAGGGGGATAATAAATTCTTAGACGATATGATAGCGATTTATTACTACTCAAACGACTTTGATAAAATAATAGAGCTTTTAAAGAAATACGACTACAAGCGCGAGCTTCTAATCGATGCCTACGCGCATAAAAAAGACTATAAAACCGCGATTAAAATGGCACGCGATGAGTTTATGAAGACTAAAAATTACGACTTTTTGGCGATCGAGGCGATCTATGAATATGAAAGTGCGGGCAAAAACGTGGATGCCAAGACCCTATCTAGCGTAGTGGCAAAATTTGAAAATATTGCGCCGCAGCTTAAAGACCCCGTGCATCTAAACTACTACGGATACATTTTAATAGATCACGATTTGGACGTTCGCAAGGGCATCGAGCTCGTCCGCCGCGCTCTACAAAAAGACCCCGACTCACCGTATTATCTGGACTCGCTTGCTTGGGGATACTACAAGCTTGGCGAGTGCGACAAGGCTAAAAATGAAATGGCTAAGATCAAAGACGCAGAATTTTTTAATTCCCCCGAAGGCAAAGAGCATTTAGAGGCGATCGATGCGTGCGCCGCTAGCACAGGCGTAGCGCCGCAGAATTCTATATCGCAAAACCCCTCTACGATAAAAGGCTCCGCGCCGAAAGATCAGGCGCCGCAAAGCCCGGCAACAAAAACCCCTTCGCCTAATTCCATAAAATCTACGGCGCCAGAAAGCTCTGCGTTAGATTCCGCGCGTCCGAGCTCCGCTGCAATGCGTGATTTAACGCCAAAAGACTCCGCTTCGCAAAATTCTGCCGGGTCTGCAAATTCCGCGATTCAAAACCAGACACCAAATTCCGCGGCTTCTGAAAATTTTGCGACGCCTATAAATTCCGCCGCGCAGAATTCTGCCTCGTCAAGACAAAATTCCGTATCGAGGCAGGATTTTATGCCAGAGCAAAATTCTACGTCGAAAGAGCCCACCGGCTCTAAAATCCAGACACCAAAGCAGTAGCGATGATTTTGGATGAAATTTTAAAACGTACTCGCGAGGATCTCGCGCTTCGTAAAGAAAGACTGCCCGAGGATCTGCTCGGCCGCTCGCTAAGCGCCAATCCCTACGAGCCGCGTGACGTCATAAGCGCGCTTAGGAGCGACGAGAAGGATCCGCTGCGCATCATCGCCGAGATTAAAAAGGCAAGCCCGAGCAAGAGGATCATCCGCGAGGATTTTGAGCCGCTAAGCCTTGCCGTGGAGTACGAAAATGCAGGTGCGAGCGCCTTTTCGGTGCTTACCGAGCCGCATTATTTCAGAGGCGATTTGGAGTTCATCCCGCAGATCCGCCGTTACACGCATACACCCATCTTGCGCAAGGATTTCATCGTCGATCGTTATCAGATCCTCGAAGCGCTGGTTTACGGCGCGGATTTTATCCTGCTGATCGCCAAAGCTCTGGAAGGCAAGCAGCTAAGAGAGCTGCTCGAATTTGCCCGCAGGCTGGGGCTTGAGGCGTTGTGCGAGATCCACGATAAGGACGATCTGAAAAAAGTGGTCTTCGCAGGTGCGGGTATTATCGGCATCAACCATCGAAATTTAGAGACTTTCGAGGTCGATACGAGCCTGAGTGAGCGGCTGATCCCGCTGATTCCAAACGGCAAGATCATCGTCGCAGAAAGCGGTCTGCACTCGCACGAGCAGCTTAAAAGCTTGCACGAGGCGGGCGTCGATGCGTTTTTGATCGGCGAGCATTTTATGCGCCAAAATGACGTAGGCGCGGCACTGCGCGAGATAAAGTTCGGCGCGGGCGGCTAAATTTAAACCCGTTTGTTTTATCGCGCAAGCTTAAACCCGAAGCGAGCGGTTAAATTTAGCGAACGGAGCGAAATTTTAAGGCAGTAAATTTTAAAATTCGTAAAATTCGGCTGACTTTAAAATTTAACGGCTCTTTAAATTTAGCGCCGCAGCGCAATTTAATATCGCACATCGCGCGAGAATTCACGCTGCGCTTTGGCATCGTGAGTTTGTTATTGCGCGCCGTGCGAGCGGTTGCGGAGCGAGGTTTAAATTTACGCCTTTCGTTTGTATAGCTTTCCGTCGCATCACGAGCTGTTGCAAAAGCGCGGGTTTAAATTTAGCTTTACGTTTGCGAAGCTTCGCGCGGGCGGGGTTGCGCTTGTAACATTAAGCGCCGAGAATTGCGCGTCTATCGTAGCGCCTTGTATGCCTAGCGCGCTCTCAAGCCCGGTATTGGCGATTAAATGGCGCCGTAAATTTAATCGCAGCTCGCGACCTAAGCCGCCCAGAGGAGCTGCGCGTACGATAACTGCGCAAAGCGAGCTATCGTAAAAGCGAACGGCGTAGGGGCTAGCGGGGCTGTGATACCCTGCGATACGCCGCGATTGAGCCGCAGCTATGCTATGACCGCGCCGCGTTAAATTTTACCGCATGCCACATCGGCGAGCGCCTAAGATTTGTTATAATGCGCCGCGCAAACGGCTACGGTGCGGATAAACGCTATGTTTGCCGTGCGATGAGTATTTGCCAAATGCGCGTCCGCCGCGGGCTTCGATCCGCAGAGTGCG
>NZ_CALIBH010000137.1 GCF_938045775.1 uncultured Campylobacter sp. | reverse complement strand
TCAGAAAGTTCAAAATCCCAAAAACTTCTGCTGGCTTACTCGCAATGTTCCGCTAATGCTTTGTCCTGGGCTCGCCGCGGTTAAATTTTAACGCTTTCGCGTTTCTCGCCGCTAAAGCTTGGTGGACCAAGCTTTAGCGGATTACAAGACCTTGCGGAATTCCGCGTCTGATAACCCAGACTAGGGTTTTTTTGCCCTTATAATCTTTGATATAACGATCAAAGTCGTCTGAGCTTTTGACATCGTTTTGACCTACTTGGATGATCACGTCGCCTACCTCGAAGCCGTAATCATCGGCTTTTGAGCCATCTTTGACGCTTAAGACGAGGGCGCCCGAGACATCGTCGTCGAGGTTATATTTGCGGCGCAAGCTGTCATTTAACGTCCTTAGCTTTAGCCCCTCTATCGCGCTTTGTGAGTCCTCGCCGGCTGAGCCTAAGGTGGTGGAGTCGGATTTCATCGTGTCTAGCTTGATAGTCGTGCTCTTACTTTTGCCGTCGCGCTCAAATTCTACATCTACTGAGCTTCCTGGAGCCATTGAGCCGATTAAATTCTTTAATTCGTTGGCGTTTTTGATAGATTTGCCGTTTATTTTGGTGATCAAATCGCCGCGCTTGATGCCTGCTTTATCGGCAGGCATGTCTTTTTCGACGCTTGAGATTAGCGCGCCCTCTTTGCTTTCATAGAGCTCTTTTTGATCTTTAGACATATCTGAGATCGTAACGCCTATAAAGCCACGCTCGATCTTGCCGTTTGTGATAAGCTTTTCAGCGATCTCTTTTACCATATTTGAAGGGATCGCAAAGCCTACGCCGTTATTTCCGCCGCCGCGACTTAAAATAGCGGAATTTATCCCCAAAAGCGCACCGCGGCTATCTACTAACGCACCGCCTGAGTTGCCCGGGTTAATCGAAGCGTCGGTTTGGATGAAATTTTCATATTGATTTAACCCGATATTGTTTTTATTTAGCGCTGAGATTATGCCTTGAGTGATGGTGCCGCCCACGCCGAAAGGATTTCCGATAGCAAAGACGATATCGCCCTCCATGGCCTTGGACGAGTCGGCAAATTTAACCGCAGAGAGATTTTTTTCGTCGATTTTAATGATTGCAAGGTCGGTTTTGGGGTCAGTACCGATCACCTTGGCTTTATACTCTTTATCGCCTTCTAGTAGTGTAACTACGATTTCGTCGGCATTTTCTATTACGTGATTATTTGTGACAATATAGCCGTCTTCAGAGATGATGACACCAGAGCCTAGTGAGCTTCCCTCGCGCTCCTGCTGCTGCGGAATGTCAAAGTCGAAAAATTGCTTAAAAAACGGATCGTCAAACATCTGCGACATCGGGCTATTGCCTGCTTTGATCTTGGTTTTAGTTGCGATATTGACGACAGATTTTTTTACGTCCGCAAGCGAGCTATGATACGAAAGCACCACGTCTTGATTAAAGCCCGGATTTACGCGCTCATAATTGCTTGGAGCTTCTTTAATGTCGATACTGGCGCCAAAAAGCGTACCTACTAAAGCTATCGATATGATGATCGATTTTTTCATTTTTGCTTCCTTTGTGATAATGAAATTTTGGCGGAATTATAAATTTTGTCCGCTAATATATTCTTAACGCAAAATTAAAATTTATAAATAGAATTTAGCAAACTTGATTGACACTCACTAAAGTTTTATGATATAATCTACATAAATTTTAAGATTTTAAGGATTAAAATGGCAAGTACAAGCAGTTTATACGAAACCTTAGGCGTGGATAAATCAGCAAGCGCCGAGGAGATTAAAAAAGCTTACCGTAGGCTAGCTCGCAAGTATCACCCAGATATCAATAAAGAGCCCGGAGCGGAGGATAAATTTAAAGAGATCAACGCCGCGTATGAAATTTTAAGCGACGAGAAAAAGCGTGCGCAGTATGATCGCCATGGCGACGAGATGTTCGGCGGACAGAATTTTCACGATTTCGCGCAGGGTTCGGCAAACATGGGCGATCTAAACGACATCCTAAACAGCATTTTCGGCGGCTCCTTCGGCGCAAAAAGCGCGGGCTCGCGCGGCGGATTTAGTTTCAGCTCTTTTGGTGGCGGCGAAGGTTTTAGTGGCTTTAGCGGCAGTAGTTTCGGTGGCGGCTTTGGCGGTACGCAGAGCCTAGATACGCACAGCTCGATTGAAATTCCTTTTGAAACCGCTATACAAGGTGGCGAGATGAGCGTGCGCGTGGGCGGCGAGACGGTTAAATTTAAAGTACCCGCGGGCATCAATGCGGGCGAGAAGCTACGCATCAGGGGTAAAGGACAAAAATCAGGCGCACAAAGCGGCGATCTAATTTTAGAGATAAAAATCGCGCCAAGCGCCGAGTACAGCCGCGAAGGCGACGATCTTTTCAAAAAGATTGACATTCCTTTGAAAACGGCGATGTTTGGCGGAAAGGTAGAAATTCCGACGCCAAGCAAAAGCGCAACGATAAAGATCGCAAAAAATACCAAAAACGGGCAGAAATACCGCCTAAAAGGCTACGGCGTGCAAAACCGCAAGAGTAAAATTTTAGGCGATCTATACGCGGTGGTAAATGTCGTCCTTCCCGACGTCGATTCGCTGGATGAGGACGTCAAAGCCGCGCTGCAAAAGCTATAAGGAGGCATCAAAATGCATGATTACGATGAGCCGGTTTATCTCATATCGATAGTCTCGAAGGTCCTAGATATCCATCCGCAGACATTGCGGCAATACGAGCGCGAAGGGCTCGTGAGTCCTGGGCGCACGGAGGGTAAGATGCGCCTGTACTCGGCACATGATATGGATCGCATACGCATGATTTTAAACCTTACAAAGGAGCTAGGCGTCAATCTTGCGGGCGTGGACGTGATCTTTCGCCTGCAAGAAAGGATCGCCGAGTATGAGCGCGAGATCGAGGAGCTACGGGCTAGAATTTTAGAGCTTGGCGGAGAGACAGACTAGGATCTGCAAGATAAAGACTTCAAAGCTCAGCAAAAAACAGATCCTGGCGCTATAAGCTGAAATTTTAATGCTATCAAAAAGCAAGATCGCCTCGCAAGCGTAGATTCAAGCGATAAATTTTGATTTTCAGAGAGGATTTGTGGGCGCGTCAAATTTCGCGTCAAATTTAAAGTCGCGCCAAACAAACCCAGGTAAATTTTCTTGCAATTAAATTTAAAAACCGTCTTGATATAATTTGGTTTTAAAATTTAAAATTCCAAGTCGTGTTAGGCTTTAAAATTTTGTCGCGAACCTCTAAATTTAGCGATAAAGTGCGACATAATTTCTCTATTTTTAAGCGGGATTTTAGTAAAATCACATTATAAAATTTACCCGTAAATTTATATGAAAAGATAAAATTTCATCGATTATCGCCTCCGGTAAATGGTCGCGGATAATGTAAAATTTGACAATAAATTTAGCGCTAAATTTTACGTATAATCTTACAAAAAAGGGAGTTAATGGAGCTTGTTATTGAGCTATTTCTTGCGATCACCGCGCTTGCGATAGTGCTAAATATCGTCTTTAAAATTTTTGAAATTCCCACCATTATCGGCTATATCGTCGCAGGCGTGTGCTTTTCGCAGATCTATAGCTTAAGCAGTGTCGAAAACGCCCATATGTCTGAGCTGGCAGAATTTGGCATCGTTTTTTTGATGTTTACCATCGGGCTTGAGTTTAGCTTCCATCACCTGATGAGTATGAAAAAGGACGTATTTTTTAACGGCATACTCCAAGTGCTTGGCACCGGTATTATTCTAGCGCTCATCATCGATCAGGCTTTCGGCGGAAACATAAAAACCGTGATGATTATCGGGCTTGCGCTCGCGCTTAGCTCTACGGCGATCGTGCTAAAAACACTCAACGAAACAGGCGAAATCAATCAAAACTACGGGCGCAAGGTGCTTGGCATCCTGCTATTTCAAGACCTCGCCGTCATTCCTATTTTGTTGATGATTGACATATTCGGCTCGACCGACAATACCCCCGTGAACTATCTAATCTTAAAAACCGCCGTAAGCGCCGCCATAGTGGTAGTGATCCTTTTCGTGCTCGGTAAATTTGCTTTTAACCGCTTCCTCTACTACGTCGTAAGGACAAATTCTAAAGAAATTTTCATCGCAACCATCCTTTTTACCGTCGTGGGGGCTAGCTTTTTGGCGCATGTTTTTGGTTTTTCGTACACGCTGGGCGCGTTCATCGCGGGCATGCTCATCGCAGAAACCGAGTATAAACACGAGATAGAAGCCGATCTGACGCCGTTTCGAGACATACTGCTGGGACTTTTTTTTATCACGATCGGCATGCAGATAAATTTTGAAGTCATCGTCTCGCACTATGGGCTGATCCTGCTCGCTATTATCGTTATAATGGCGCTTAAAACGGTTGTGATTTACGCGATCTTATTTCTCTCGACCGGCAAAAGGATAGCGCTAAAAGCGGCGCTATCGCTATGTCAGATAGGTGAGTTTGCGCTTGCGATCTTTTCGCTGTTGATGAGCCGCGATATGCTAAGTAAGGAAAACGGGCAAATTTTAATTACAGTCGTAACCGCGACGATGATTTTAACGCCGTTTATCCTTAAGAATTTAAACAAAATCGCCAACCGTTTCGAGTCTAAAGTTGAAAAGCTCGAGGATGAGGAGCATAAAACCCAAATCCCGCCGATGAAAAATCATATCATTGTAGCAGGCTACGGCAGGATAGGGCAGGAAGTGGTGCTACGTCTTAAAGATCAGGGGCTGCTATACGTAGTCGCCGAGAGCGATTTAGAGCTTGTGGATCTGGGCAAATCGCGCGGAGAGAACATATACTTTGTAAATATAATGCAAAAAACCGCGATCGACGAGCTGCATGCGCGCGATGCGTCGGTCATCATCCTAACGATCGCAAATCAGCAAAAGCTCGACATCGTCGCTAAGATGCTAAACGGCTCTAATTTAAAAGCAAATATCATAGTGATGCATACGGGTGCCGATCCACAAAGCGAGCTGCAGAGCGAATACGGCGAAAATTTTATCTTCGTAAAAAAGGAGAGAGTAGTAGCCAATGCGCTTTTACAAGAGGCGCTGAAATGCAAGCTAACGCAGTA
>NZ_CALIBH010000136.1 GCF_938045775.1 uncultured Campylobacter sp. | reverse complement strand
GAGTTGCGCGATTTGGACTTATTTAGCGCCTCGTCGTAAACGTAGGAAATCTGCGGATCGATGATCGCGACGTCGGCCAAAAAGCCCTCTTTAATCTCACCTTTGTCTTTTAAATTTAGAATTTTAGCCGGGTTAAACGAGCACAGCCGCACCATGTCTTCAAGACCGATGACGCCCTCGTTTACTAGCCGAAGCGTAAGCGGCACGAGGGTTTGAAGCCCTAAAATTCCAAACGGCGCGTGGTCGAATTCTACAAATTTATCGTCGGTATTGTGCGGAGCGTGATCGGTCACGATGGCGTCGATCAGACCACTTTTAAGCGCCTCTCTGATCGCCTGCACGTCGCTTTGGGTACGAAGCGGCGGCGACATTTTAAAATTCGTATCGTATCCCATCAGCTCGCGCTCATCAAAGGTAAAATGATGCGGCGTAGCCTCGCAGGTGACGCGGATACCCTCGCGCTTAGCCTGCTTTATGAGCTTGAGCGACCATGCCGAGCTTACGTGCGCGATGTGGATGTGCCCGCCCGTCTTTTTGGCAAGCAGCAGATCGCGCGCTATCATAATCTCCTCTTTTTCGCTCGCCATCCCCTTTAGACCGAGGATCGCGCTGACCTTACCCTCGTTCATCACGCCGCCGTGGCAAAGCGAGCAATCCTCGCTGTGATTTATCACGAACGAGCCGAAGTGAGCGGAGTATTCAAGCGCCTGTCGCATCACGGAGCTGTCGGTCACGGGTAGCCCGTCGTCGCTGAAAGCCACGCAGCCCGCTTCCAGCATATCGCCCATCTCGACGATCTTTGCGCCCTTGCAGTCCTGCGAGATCGCGCCTATCGGTAGCAGATCGATAAGCCCGCGCTGTTTGGCCTTAGCGATCATCGCGCGCGTGATGCTTGAGTTATCGTTCACGGGCCTAGTATTTGCCATCGGAAGGCAGGTCGTCACGCCGCCTGCGACCGCGGTTTCGCTGCCGCTGATGACGTCGTCTTTGTATTCGAGCCCCGGGTCTCTAAAATGCACATGCATATCGATGAGCCCCGGCATCACGAGCTTGCCCGCGGCGTCTATTACGCGGTCTGCGGCGGGGCACTCGCGCGTGATCTTTGAAATTTTATCACCCTCGATCAGGACGTTTGCCTCCTCGCTGCCGCCCCAATTAACGATCGTGCCGTTTTTTATCAAAATTTTCATCGTGCGCTCCTATTTAAATTTATCGTATGAAGTATCGCCATTCGCATCGCCTCGCCGTTTTCTACCTGATCTAAGACGCAGCTATAGCGCGGGTCGTCGGCTACGTCGGAGTTGATCTCCACGCCGCGGTTGATAGGGCCCGGGTGCATTATCATGACGCCCTCTTTCGCCGCTTGCATCCTCTTAGCTGTAAGTCCGAAAAATTTCGAGTACTCGCGCACGCTCGGGAAGCTCGGCTCGCCGTCTTGCCGCTCGAGCTGAATTCTTAGCATAATGATGACGTCGGCACCCTCGATCGCCTCCTCTATGCTTTTGCATATCGGGCAACCGAACGCGTCGCAGTCGCGCAGCATCATCGGAGGGCCGAAGAGCCGCACGTTTATGCCTAGTTTTTTCATCGCCCAGATGTCGCTTCTGGCCACGCGCGAGCGGAATATATCGCCGATGATCGCGACGTTTAAATTCTCGATCCTGCCCTTGTGCTCGCTGATCGTAAAAAGATCCAGCAGCGCCTGGCTCGGGTGCTCGTTCAGCCCGTCGCCCGCATTTACGATCGATGCGTCGCAGTTGGCCGCGACGAATTTCGCCGCGCCCGAGCAGCTGTGGCGCAGCACGAATATATCCGTGCGCATCGCCTGCATATTTCTGATGGTGTCGATCAGCGTCTCGCCCTTTTTCGTGCTGCTGTCCGCAGCCGTGAAATTTACGCTGTCCGCGCCCAGGCGCTTGGCTGCGATCTCAAAGCTCGTGCGGGTGCGGGTGGAGTTTTCAAAAAACGCGTTGATGACCGTCTTGCCGCGAAGCGAGTCGGATTTTTTGACGTCAGAGCGGTTGAGCGCTTTAAACTCGCGCGCCAGATCGATGAAGTCGTAGATGTCCTCGCGGCTCAGATCCTGCGCGCTAAGAAGATGCTTTAGCTTATACATTCCCTCTCCTTTTTTGGGCCGAATTTCAGCCGTAATTGTATAAAAAAATCTCTGATAAAATTTTAAAATTTAAGAGCTGAGCTCAAATTTAGACGCGAAATTTTGCTTGGAATTTCATTTGAGATCACATAC
>NZ_CALIBH010000135.1 GCF_938045775.1 uncultured Campylobacter sp. | reverse complement strand
AAAACGCCGCGTCAGCGTAGAAACAGCGTGCGAGATCGCACGCATCGCGCACCAAAACGGCGCAAAGTGCGTCGGAGTCTTTGCTTTGAGCTCCGAAAAACACAGCGCCGCCGCATGCGAATTTAAAAATTTTAGCAGCAAAATTTGCGGCGAAGAAATTTGTGAAGATAAAATTTACGCGGACGAGAGTAGCAGCGTAGAATTTTGCGGAACCGCGGAATTTTACGAAAAGCAGCGCGAGGATTTGAGTGTAAATTTAAACGCAAACTGCGCTGTGTCTACCTCGGTAAAAGATCTAAATTCTGAAATTTTAGATACGGAAGCTTTAGGCGAGGAGCAAATTTTAAAAATTTGCGAGGCTTGCGAGCTGGACTGCGCTCAGATCTACGGACGCATAAGCGCGGATTTCAAAGCGCGCCTCAACGCAGCGGGCGTCGAGGCGTGGCAGGTGCTAAGCATAGGTACCGAAATGCCGCCGCTTGAGGGTTTGAGCTGCGACCGGATATTATTCGATGCCAAAGGAGCGAGCCTGGGCGGCAACGGCGTGAGCTTCGACTGGGATCTGTTGAGACGCGCAAGGCTTGGCTGTGAAGAAAAATACTGCGCGGGCAGCGCAACTCAAAGCATAGACGACACAAAATACGACTCGGCTAGCGGGCGATGCGATACGCAAAATGATGCAGCAAGCGACGAAAAATGCTATGCAGCAGGCGCAGCTCAAGACTCAGACGGCGCAAGGAGCCATCTTAAACACAGCGCTATCTGTAACGGATATAACGAGGGGAATTTGAAGCGCGATAAAAACGGCGACTGCAACAATTCCTGCGCGGAGCATAGCGAAAACGGAAATTTAAAGCTCGAAAGAGTAAGTAACTTTTGCTGTGCCTCTAATAGTAATGAAGTAAGCGAACGCGCACATGATATTGTTCGATCGAGCAATACGAAACAAGAAACGAGCGCCGATCGTCGCGCCGAAAAGAATGACGATGAGTGCAAATTTAGTGCGTGTGCTACCGCTCGGCTGAGTGGTGTAAGACCCGCAAGCGAAGGCGTCAATGATCGAGGCGCAAGCGACTATGAGGCGAGCGCGCCAAATATTTCAAATGACGGCGGAGAAGTAGGCAAGCTGGGTGCCATAAAAGATGATAGCGCGGATAAGCATGACGCTGCTGCTAAAAGCGGGG
>NZ_CALIBH010000134.1 GCF_938045775.1 uncultured Campylobacter sp. | reverse complement strand
GCGGAGCGAAATTTAGCGAGCAGCACGCCAATTTCATCATAAATTTCGGCGGCGCAAGCTTTGAGGACGTAATGAGCCTGATAGATCTCGCTCGCGAGCGGGTTTTGCAGCGCTTCGGCGTCGCGCTTGAGCTAGAGGTTAAAATTTTATAGTTCAAGCGCAGGCTTCTCGGACCAAGACAGCAAGCAAGCGTGACGAGCGAGCCTCTGTGCACGGCGACGGCAAGGAGATAAAAGCTCGGCGTGCTTGCGGGCGGCTTTCGCCTAAGAGCGTTTATTGTGGCGGTCTATATTTTAACCCCTATCTTTTGGTATTGCTCGGGCGCTTGACCGAGCTTTTAAATTTTATCACTCTTTTGCTTTTGCAAGCAAATCGCCTACTTGATCGCTCGCATCTGCTAACGGCGTAAATTCACACTATTTTAGATAAAATTTTGATATAATTTCCCGCTTTAAAAGCTAAAATTTAAAGGAAACATATGAAATTTATTTCTCACAAAATTTTAAAAAGCGCAGTTTTGCTGGCGGCATTGGGATCTTTCGCGACTTGCGGTGCCGAGATGCAGCAGCCTAGCGGCTACGCTATAAGCGGTGCGGCGCTATCGGCGATAGAGGAGGACAATAGAGCAAAAGAAAATTATCTAGTCATTGACGTCAGAAGTGCGGAGGAATACGCTGCAGGCCACATAAAACACGCGATCAACATCCCGCTTGAGCAGCTTGAAAGCAGACTGGACGAGATAAACGCCTATAAGGATAAAAACGTCGTGCTTTATTGCAATACGGGTAACCGCAGCGGCAAGGCGCTTGATCTACTTAAACAAAAGGGTTTCAATGTGCTTATGAATGCGCCCGGCGTGAAGCAGTACGACTACGAGCTGTATAAGGTCGGCAGCATAAACGCGGAGGGGTTTTTGAAAATAGCAAATGAGCCGAACGTGCTGATCATCGACGCTAGGCAGAAGCAGGACTACGACGCGGGGCATATGAAAGGCGCGATAAATATTCCATACGGTGAGCCTGTGGATAACTACAAGGACGTGCTTGAGGCCAACAAAGACAAAAAGATAATCACGCACTGCTACAGCGGCAACCGCAGCGCCAAGCTCGCCAAGGCCTTAAATGAGCTAGGCTACAACGTTACAAATCTACTCGACGGAACGAAAGAGTATAATTACGAGCTGGTGAAATAAATCGAGATTGGCTCTTGAGGTAAAATTTTACGACCATTTTTTGTATTCGCCGCGTCTTTGTGATATGCAGCTTCGCGGCATCCGATAAGACAGATACCGCTAAATTTGAAATTATTTGCTCCGCCTGCTCATTTAGCGCCTACTTTGCATAAGATCTGCCTTCGATGCAGAGCATAAATTTTAAATTCTCCATACCGAGGCGGCAATAGCGTTTGAGAGTTTAGCTCTTTTTAGAGGAATTTTTAAAATTTAAATCATAAAGTTGTAGCAGAAAAGCAAGTATTTAGAGCTGAAAAAATAGAAATTTACAAGCTAGCGCGGGTTTTGTGGGACGCAAAATTAAAACGAGCTCTATAAAAGTTGCGTGAATTTTAAATGCAGACGAATCGATTAAAAATTTTACTTCCGAAAATGAAATTTCGCGCTAGTGGTGCGCGCGTTTTAAATAGCCTCACCAATTTCGATAAAATTTGCGCTTTAGGGGAGGCAAGTAAAATCAAGACCGAATTCTAAAAGCAAATTAAGCCCGCAACGTATATTTTTTTTAACTCCATCATTACAATGAACTGAATTTTACGCGGAAGTCAAACGCACGAATTAAATTCTGCACGAAATTTTATTCAACCAAGAATTCCTTCTTATCGATCGTGCCGTGATAGAAAATCCCGAGCGTATCATCAAAGGTCTTATCCAAAAATCCGTCTTTTTTTAGTCCTGCTAAAGATGTATTGATTAGCTCTAGCAGCGCATTATTGCCCTTCTGCACGGCGATTGCATTGTAAGTTTGCTTACCTAGACCATCCAAAGCAACCTGCGTTTTATTATCGATGATCGCGTATGCGTGCAGGATTAGGTTATCATCGACATGTACGGCGTTTTTCGCCCTCTTAAAAGCGCGGTAACATTTAGCCGAACTGACGCAAAAGTTTAAATTCTTTCTAAAGCCCGCTTTGCGCAAGAAATTGTGAATAGGAGAGTGTTTGATGACAAAAATCCTCTTTTTGCGCAGCTGATCGAAGCTCGTGACATTTTCGTCTTTTTTGGCTAGCACACCTACCTGCACCTTAAAATAAGGCTCCGAAAAATCTACTTTTTTCGCTCGCGCGGGCGTCGGAGTAAAGGTCGCAATCACCATATCCGCTTCATTGCGCTGTAAAGCGCTAATGCGTCTTGAAGCCGTGATCGGGATAAATTTTACCTTGCCAGGATTATCGCCGAAAATCTCCTTACCGAGCTTTTCGCCAAGAGCAATCTCAAATCCCCTATATTTGCCGTCTACGAGCGCACTAAACGGCGGCTGATCGTTATATACACCTATGCGAACGAGCCTATCTTTTTTGATCTGATCCAAAGAATTTGCAGATAGAAAACCAAGTAGCAGAGCCGCCAAAACAAATACTTTCATTTGCTCCCCTTTTAGTTGAAATAAGGCGCAATTATAATAAAAAGAAATTATAGCCAGCTAAAATTCTGCGATTTATGGCGCATTTTCATCTAAATTTATGAAAAGATGAAATTCGCGGAGAAATTCTATGTCCAATTTACAAACGAAATCTCATAAAAAACTTACACGAGCGAAATAAAAAGCTCTTTTAATTAAATTTTATAGACAAAATTTACGGATGAATTTCACGCTAGAAAACCTTAGCGAGATTTGCGATATTCTTAAAAGTAAACGGCGAAATTCTACGCAGATTTAGCGTCTAATTGCGAATTTAGCTAAGGGGCGAAATTTAGCTCCGCTGTTGCGCAGAAGCTCAAGCTCTTAAAACTTCGTAAAGACCAAGCCAAGATGAAACGTAGCGGCCGATAAGTTTAGATCGGCATTACGCGGATGTTTGGGCTAAGGTTTTCTTGCAAGACGTTTTCTATCGCATACAGCGTACCGCTCGCACCGCTGGCGCAGCCGCTACAAGCGCCTAAGTAGCGGATGTAGATATCGGTTTTGCCGTCGTCTGCAGGCCTAATGTCGATGACGTCGAGATTGCCGCCGTCCATCTGAAGCATCGGGCGGATATCCTCGTCAAGCACCCCTTCGACAGCCTTAAATTTACCGATTAAATTTAACTGCTCAAAGCTCATCTCGGCTCCCGCTTTCGCGCTAGTAGCGGCGCTCGCCTCGGCTTGAGCTTGAAGTCTCTCTCGCTCCATCTCCTCTCTGGTTTGCTTTAAAATATCGACCAGATAATAATCCTTCTCCTCGTGTCCGCCCGGGCGCACGCAGGATTTACAAAACGCGCCCGCTTTGGTGTATTGCGTGATCTCCTCGACAGTATGGAGGTCGTTTAGACGGATCACCTCTTTGATCGTGCCGAGGCTTACGCGCGCACAGTCGCACACGATGATCTCATCCTCGAAATGCGCAGGATCGATGCCCTTATAATTCGCTGCAGCCTGCTTGATGACGTCGTATGCCATGACCGAGCAGTGCATCTTTTGCGGCGGTACGGCAGGCTCATCGGGATTATCGCGCATCGCGTGCTCTACGTCTAAATTTGTAATCTTTACCGCTTGATCGACGGTCTTTCCGATACAAAGCTCAGCCATCGTGTCCGAACTCGCAATCGCCGTGCCGCAGCCGAAGCTTTTAAATTTAGCGTCTAAAATTCTATCGGTTTTAGGATCAATCAGCCAATATAGCCGCACCGCATCGCCGCAACTCTCGGCGCCGAAGTCCGCGACCACGAGCTTGCCGCCTCTAGCCTTTGCTTCCTCCTCGGTGATCTCGCCCATATAGCGAGGATTATTCATGCGGTCCTGCACTTTTTGCGAGTATTGCTCCCAGATCGAGCCGTTTATCAAACTATTTTTTGCCATTTTTTATCCTTTATTTTTCTCATAACCTTGTGGCGCGTAAGCAAACGTGCTTGAAATCCCGCGCAGACGAGCGATAGCTTTACCAATATGTTCGATCGCATAATCGATCTCCGCCTCCGTCGTAAAGCGCGACAGCGAAAGTCTTAGCGCCGTATGCGCCAGCTCCTTATCTGCGCCGATCGCTTCCATTATTGGGTTATTCTCGAGCGCCTCGCTCGCACATGCAGAACCCGTAGAAGCGGCTATGCCCGCTTTATTTAGATCCCACAGCATCGCCTCTCCCTCGACGCCTTGGATTGAGGCAAGAATGGTGTTTGGCACGCGAATGCTGCGGTCGCCCACGACGCTTACGTTTGGAATTTGTAAAAGCGCATCTTCCAGCTTATCGCGCAGTCTGCTTACCTGAGTGCGCTCAAAATCCATAAATTTATTCGCTAGCTCTAAAGCCTTACCGAGCCCCACGATGCCCGCGACGTTTAGCGTGCCGCTGCGGCGCCCGCCCATCTGCTCGCCGCCGTGAAGTAGGCTCGTAAGTGGCTTACTATCTTTTATGTAGAGTGCGCCGACGCCCTTTGGAGCGTGAAATTTATGCCCGGAAAGGCTCAAAAAATCCACATCCGCATCGCGCACGTTCACCTTTATCTTACCTATCGCTTGCACCGCGTCGGCATGATATAGCGCGCCATGCTCGTGTGCGATTTGTGCGATTTTTTTTACGGGGAAGATCGTGCCGGTTTCGTTATTTGCCCACATCACGCTAACGAGCGCAGTTTTGTCGTCAATCTTTTCGCTAAGCTCGTCAAGATCGATTAGTCCGTCTTTATCGACGCCCAGGCGAGTAATCTTTACGCCGCAAATTTTCTCTAAAAAAGCACAGGTCGCGCTGATTGCGGGGTGCTCGACGGAGCTTATGATGATATTATCCTTCTCGCCGGTTAGAATTTTATCGTAGTAAATTCCTTTTAAAACCCAGTTATTGCTCTCGGTCGCACAGCTCGTGATGACGATATCGTCCGCATCCGCAGCGCCAAGCCCCGCATAGAGCCTATCCATCGCAGTTCTTAGCGCGGGGTGGGTCTCGCTGCCGAAGCTGTGAAGGGAGTTTGGATTGCCGTATTTGTCGCAAAAAAACGGCTTCATCTCCTCAAAAACTTCGGGATCGACCATCGTAGTGGCGTTATTATCTAAATAAACGCGCTGCATAAAATTCCTTTCTAAAATTTGTCTGAAATTTAATCAGACAATTTCGCTCTTTTATCAATTTCGCACGATAATATAACATAATTGCTAAATTTTTCTTTAACGCTTGCAGTTTTAAAAACCGAAAGTTTTCGGAGAATTTATTAGATCGAAAAATTCCTTACGCGTGTCGTTTCGGCTAATAAAAAGCCCTCGCAGCGCCGACGTAGTCGTGGTCGAGTTGATCTTTTGCACGCCGCGCATCTCCATGCACATGTGTCGCGCCTGCAGCACTACGCCCACGCCGAGCGGATGGATCACCTCCTCGATGGCGCTTGCGATCTGCTCGGTAAGCTGCTCTTGGATCTGCAGCCTGCGCGCGAAAATATTTACCATGCGCGGAATTTTGCTAAGCCCCACGACCTTTTTATTCGGGATATACGCGACATGCGCGCGCCCGATGATAGGCAGCAGATGGTGCTCGCAGAGGCTATAAAATTCTATATCTTTTATCAAAACCATCTCGTTGTTGCTGCTCTCAAACAGCGCGTCGTTTAAAATTTCTTTTGGATCCAGCTCGTAGCCGCTAGTTAGAAACTCATAGGCTTTAGCCACGCGCTCAGGCGTCTTCGCAAGCCCGTCGCGCCTCGGATCCTCGCCTAAAATTTCAAGCATCTGCGACACACAGCTTTCAAATTTAGCTCGGCTTTTTTCGTCCATTTTTAGCAATTCCTTAAAGATCGATGCGCGATATTACTCAAAAACGCCTTTTATAACGCTGATAAATTTTAAAATTTCGCGCGAAATTTTATCAATCTCATTATGTTAATGATAATATATTTAAATTTAAGAAATTTTTGTTTAAAATCCGCCGTTTCGATAAGCTTTATCTACAAGGAGTTCGGTAATGAAATTTAAGATGAGTTTTGGCGCGGCTTTGGCGCTTTTTTCTTTTGCTTGCGCCGAACAAAACGCCGCAGCAAACTCCGCCTCGGGCGAAAACCTAGGCGATATCGAGGTCGTAGAATGGGCGAATAACGACGACGGCTACCGTGCCGTACGTAGCGAGATCGGCAAGACGACTAAGAGAATTTTAGAAATTCCGCAAACCGTAAATGTTGTAACGCAGCAGCATCTAAAGGACAAAAAGCCAGAAACTCTAGCGGAATCGCTGCAAAACGTAAGCGGCATAAGCTATGCAAATACGACGGGAAATATTTTCGATGCGATCATCAAGCGCGGCTTCGGCGAGGGTCGCGACGGCTCGATTATGCGCAACGGCGTGCCGGGCGCCGTAATGCACAACTACAATAAAACTATTCAATCCGTCGAGGTTCTAAAAGGGCCCGCGAGCATGCTCTACGGCGCGCAGCAACCGGGCGGCGTCATAAACATGGTAACCAAAAAGCCGCAGTATGAGTTTATAAATGAAATTTGGGGTGGGCTGGGCAATCGCAACTATTGGGACGCGGGATTTGATACTACAGGGCCGATCGCAGATAGCGGCTTTGCGTATAGATTTATATTCGATTACTACGCGAAGGATTATTGGCGAAATTTCGGCGGTATAAAAAACACGCTCTTTGCGCCGTCGCTTGCGTATCAAGGAGATGATTATTCGATAAACTTAGGCTACACCCATAGCCGCTCTACCGATCCGGTGGATCGCGGCGCGTTTTTAGTGCCGAGTACGGGTAAAATTTACGGCAGCGGCAAAGTCCGCTTCGACGAGCCGGTAAATAAACTACAAAGCAAGCTAGATACGGTTGATTTCGGCTTTGAGAAAGAATTTAACGAGGATTGGATATTAAAAGGCGCCTATGCTTTCTCGCGTAGCAAGCACGAATACGGCTACGTCCGTCCGAACAATCCATTCACGCCCCAAGGCCTTACCGGCACGACGCGATCGTATAACTACTACGATAATTTCATACACCGCACGCACGCAGCAAGCATCACGCTAAACGGCAAATTTGAAACGGGCCCGCTTAAGCACGACGTCCTTTTCGGCACGGATTACAAAAATTACTACAGATACCGCCCGGGCGCGCTAAAAGGCACCGCTGGACGCATCAATATGCTTACCGGACAGACCGCTTCGGGCGCCGTCTTAACGAACAATAGAGAGCCAAAAATACAATATCAAAAGCTAAGAACGATCGGGCTTTACACGCAAGATAATATAAATTTAACCGACGAGTTAATACTTTCTTTGGGCGTGCGTAGGGAATTTTACGATCAAGTAGCCAAACAAAGCTGGCAAGGACCGAACAACACCGATCAGAAAAAGGCCACTACGACCTATCAGGGCGGGCTTTTGTATCTGTTAAGCCCGCAGTGGTCGGTATATACTAACTACGCGCAAAGCTTCACGCCGCAGATGTCCATAGGCGAGGCGATAGGCGGCGATCTAAAGCCGGAGGAAGGCAAATCCGTAGAGCTCGGCACTAAATTTCAAAACGATCGCGTCACTGCGGGTGCGGCGGTGTTTAATATCGATAAAAGGAACATCCTGCGGACGGTAAATAATATAAGCGAGACGATCGGCAAGGCTCGCTCGCGAGGATTTGAGATCGATATAAACGGGCGCGTGACGCAGGGACTTAGCATGTCGGCGAGCTATGCATATACCAAAACGAGAGTGCGTGAGGACGACGGCGCTTTTGCGGTGCTAATTGGCAAACCGCTGGAAGCGACGCCGAAGCACCAAGCAAGCCTATTTGCCAACTACGATTTCGCGCATCTAGGCACAAAGGGGCTTAGGCTGGGCGGCGGCGCGCGATATTTCGGCTCGTGGTACACCTATTATATGCGCACGAACCTACCGAGCGTGCCCGCAGGAACGGCGTTTAAGCTGCCTCACGCCGTAATTTATGACGCCTTCGTGAGCTACGATACTAAAATTTCGGGCTATGATACGAATTTTTCGTTTAACGTCAAAAATTTGACCGACAAAAAATACTATACCTCATCCTCGACCGGCACGACCACGAGTGTGATACCTATTCAAATGGGCTACGCGCGGCAGTTTATATTTAACGTATCGGTAAAATTTTAACCTCAAGCCCGCTTTAAATTTTAAGGCAGGCTTTTAAAATTTTAAAATTTTGATAAATACAAACCGCTTAGGCTCGGCAAATTTTAGGAATTTATACTTTAAATAAGAAATTTTTTGATATATTACCAACTATTTTTAAATTTTCTAAAGGAATTTTATGGAAGTAAAAGCAAAAATGAAAGACGCCGCGAATGCGGTAGCTGCGAGCAAGATCGAAGCAAAGCAGATCGCGGCAAAAGTAGAAGAGCTAGCCAAAAAGGCCTCCAAGCAGCTAAGAATCGATGGATTCAGACAGGGCAAAGTGCCTACCGCGGTGGTTTTGAAGCGATACAGCAAGCAGCTTGAGGGCGATGCAAAGCAGGAACTTCTTAAAGATATGATCGATGAGTCTCTTAAAATTTTAAAGAAAAAACAGGAAGAAATTTTATCCGAGCCGGTCTTTTCTAAATTTGATGAAAAAAACGGCGATATCGACGTGCAGATCGAAATTTCTTTCAGACCAGAAGTTAGCGTAGAAGGGTACGAGGAGCTGATCCCGAAATTTAGCAGCCCGCGCGTTACCCAAAAAGAGATCGACGAGAAAGTAGCGGAATTTTTGCAGATGATCGCTCCACTTTCTAAGACCAACAAAAAAATTCTAGCCAAAGACGATTTTGCGAAATTCGACTTCGAAGGCTTCGTGGACGGCAAGCCATTCGACGGCGGCAAGGCCGAGGATTACGTCCTTCAGATCGGCTCAAATCAATTTATCCCTGGCTTTGAAGACGGAATGATCGGACTTAGAGTGGGCGAAGAGCGCGACGTGGCGGTTAAATTTCCGCAAGATTACGGCGCGAAAAGCTTAGCCGGCAAGGACGCGATTTTTAAAGTCAAGCTTCACGAAATTCAGGCTAAAAAACCTGCCAAAGAGCTCGGCGAGGAGGAGCTAAAGCAAGCACTTCCGGGCGAGAAAGAGCCAAGCAAGGAGAAATTTGAAGCGCGCATCAAAGAGCGCATCAAAAACGATAAGCTTCAAAAGCTGATAAATGAGGATCTAAAGCCTAAATTTGCCGACGCGCTCGCCGAGAAATTTAACTTCGCGCTTCCAAAAGCGATCGTCGAGCAGGAGATTAATTTGCAATTTAACAACGCCTGGAGCGGCTTTTCAAAAGAGCAGATCGAGGAATTTAAAAACAACAAAGACGCCCTGGATAAAAAGCGCGAAGAGTTTAGAAAGGCTGCCGAAAACAGCGTCAAACTTACATTTTTAATCGACGAGCTAGCCAAAAAGCGCAAGATCGACGTGAGCGATCAGGAGCTCGTCCAAGCGGTCTATATGGAAGCCTACACCTACGGCGCCGATCCGAAGGAGCATCTAAATAGATACCGCAACAACGGCATGCTGCCGGCCGTTAAAATGGCACTTATAGAGGAGAAGCTATTTAACGATATTTTCTCAAAGCAGGGCAAAAAAGAAGAGAAGGGCGAATAGATGGTGATTCCTTACGTTATCGAACAAACTAGTCGCGGAGAGCGCAGCTACGACATCTACTCGAGGCTGCTAAAAGACCGTATCGTAATGCTTAGCGGTGAGATCGACGACACAGTGGCAAGCTCGATCGTCGCGCAGCTTCTGTTTTTGGAGGCGGAGGATCCGGATAAGGATATCTATCTATACATCAACTCCCCTGGCGGCGTGGTTACGAGCGGATTTAGCATTTATGACACGATGAATTACATCAAACCCGACGTAAGCACGATCTGCATCGGTCAAGCGGCGTCGATGGGAGCGTTTTTGCTAAGCTGCGGCGCAAAAGGCAAACGCTACGCGCTTCCAAACTCGCGCATAATGATCCACCAGCCCCTAGGCGGCGCGCAGGGTCAAGCTACCGACATCGAAATCCAAGCTAAAGAAATTTTACGAATGAAAGAAATTTTAAACAATATCCTTTCGCAAAATTCCGGCAAAGATCTCGCGCAGGTCGAAAAGGACACCGATCGCGACTTTTTCATGAGCGCCGAGGATGCCGTGCAATACGGCTTGATCGATCAAGTACTTCAAAAGAGCTTTAAATAGATGATCCTGGACGTCCTTACTTATCCGAATAAAAAGCTTTATCAAAGATCGACCGAGGTCGTGAAATTCGACGCGGCGCTGGGCAAGCTTTTGGACGATATGTATGAGACGATGATCGCAAAAAACGGCATAGGCCTTGCTGCCATCCAGGTAGGAAGGCCCGTGCGCGCTTTGATCATAAATTTAGCCAATGAGGAAAAAATCCAAGACAAAAAAGACCTCATCGAGATCATCAATCCGCAAATTTTAAAAAAGGAAGGCGAGGTCGTATTTCAGGAGGGCTGCCTGTCGGTGCCCGGCTTTTATGAGGACGTCACACGCGCCGAGTTTATTACGGTGCAGTTTCAAGACCGCGCCGGCAATACCCACGAAATGGACGCTAGCGAGCTGCTAGCCGTCTGTATCCAGCACGAGATGGATCACCTTGACGGGCATCTTTTCATCGAGCGTATCGGATACAATAAACGCAAAAAATTTGATAAAGAATTCAAAAAAAGCCTAAAAGAAAAATCGAAATGAAATCCCTAAAATGCGCTGCCTTCACGGATGCTCTGATCCCCGTAGAGGTTGAGTCGACATTCGTGCGGGGGCTGCCGGGATTTAATATCGTAGGCCTTGCGGGAGCTACGATAAAAGAGAGCGAAAGCCGCGTAAAAGCCGCTCTTGTGAGCTTAAATTTTAAATTTCCCGCATCCAAAATCATCATAAATCTCTCCCCCTCCGATACGCCCAAAAACGGCTCGCACTTCGATCTTGCGATCGCGCTTCTAATCGCGCTGCAAAAAGAGCGCATCGACGGCGATTTCTTCGTATTCGGCGAGCTCGGTTTAGACGGCAGCTTAAAGAGCACGGCGAGCCTCTTTTCGATCCTACTTTTTTTAAGCACGAAGGTGAAGCGCGCTAAAATTTTAGTGCCGCAAAGTATCGCTCTAAAGGCCTGCACGATCCCAAACTACGACGTTTATGCAGTAGATAGCCTAAGCGACGCGGTCAGATTTTTTTTAGACGAGGAGTTCGCCGCAAGCAGGCTAATACGAGAAACCCATCCGCTTTTTAAAAATGTCGTGGAGATTGACGGGCAAGCTTACGTTCCCAACCGCGATTTTTCGCTCGATTTCAAAGACGTCAAAGGGCAAAAGCGCGCCAAGCGCGCGAGCCTGATCGCCGCGTGTGGCATGCACAATATCCTCTTTGAGGGCAGCCCGGGCTGCGGCAAAAGTATGTGCGCAAAGCGGATAGCCAGAATTCTACCGCCGCAGAGCCTGAGCGAAGTGCTGCTCTCGTGCGCCTACGAGTCGCTAAATAACAAAGACGTCGATTTTAGCGCGCTGCGCCCCTTCCGCTCGCCGCACCACACCAGCACGCGCAGCTCGATTTTCGGCGGCGGCAGTAGCGGCGCAAAGATCGGCGAGGTCGCGCTCGCAAACGGCGGCGAGCTGTTTTTCGACGAGCTGCCGCACTTCGGCAAGCAAATTTTAGAGAGCCTGCGCGAGCCGCTGGAGGATAATAGAATTTTGATTTCGCGCGTAAATTCCAAGGTCGAATACCAAACGAAATTTATCTTCGTCGCGGCGCAAAACCCCTGCCCGTGCGGAAATCTGTTCTCCAAAAACCTCACCTGCACCTGCTCGCTAAACGATATCAGGCGCTACAAAAACACGATCTCTGCGCCGCTGCTCGATCGCATCGACATATACGTAGCGATGGATGATACCGGCGCGGACGACAGAAGCGACGTTTGCAGCGAGAAGATGGCAGATGCGGTGCTGCGGGCGTTTCGCGCGCAAAAGGCTCGCGGACAGAGCGAGCTAAACGCAAAGCTGCGCGACGAGGATACCGAAAAATTTTGCATCTGTGAAAGCGCTGCGCGAGAGGTTTTGCAAACCGCGATCACCCGCTACGATCTTTCGCAGCGCGGCGTAAATAAGACGCTAAAGCTCGCGCGCACTATCGCCGATCTAGCAGGCGCCGAAATCATCGCCAAGGCGCATATTTTGGAGGCTCTTAGCTTTCGCATAAGGAGCGAAATTTGAAAAAAATTTTCTTTAGCACCGAGGAACTCGACGCGCGGGCTAGCGCAAAATTTGGACTTAGCGAGCAAATTTTAATGGAAAACGCCGCAGGCAGGATCGAGCGCGAGATCAGAAAGCGGCTCAAAAAGGGTTCGCACATTTTGGCGCTTTGCGGCGGCGGAAATAACGGCGCGGACGCGATGGCGGCGCTGCGAAAGCTAAGCGGCGATTTTAGCTGCACGGCGCTTTGCGTGCTTCAAAACAGAAGCGCGACGGGTAAATTTCAAACGGAAGCGGCGCGGACTGCGGGCGTTAGGCTTATCAACATCGCAAGCGCAAAAAATGCTTGCAAGCACGCAGACAGCGCATCTAGCAAGGATGCTTGTGCGCATGAAAGCGCAGAGGGGTCCTCTTTAAAGGGCGCCGGCTCTTGTGATGACAAGCCCGATAACGAGCGCGAAAGCCTAAGCAGCACGGACATTTCAGGCGGCGACGATAAATTAAGCGAGAAATTTACGAGCGCTAAATTTGAGATCGCGGGGCACGGCGACGAATGCAGCAATCTAGGCAACGATTGCAGCGAACTGAGCGTTCTGCGCGATGAGATTATAAACGCAGACTGCATAATCGACGGGATTTTTGGCAGCGGTTTAAACAAACCGATAAGCGCTGAAATTTGTGAAATTTTATCTCTCGCAAATAGCGCAAAATCGCTAAAAATCGCAGTTGATATCCCAAGCGGCATCGATAAGCTCGGGCGCATTTTAGGCGGTGCATTTTGCGCGGATCTGACGATCACGATGGGCGCGTTAAAGCTCGCGCTGTTTTCGGACGGCGCGAAGGATTATGTAGGGCGGATCAAGGTCGCAAATCTTGGAATTTCGCGCTCAAATTTTGAAAGGGGGAGCGAATATTTTCTGCTTCAAAAAAGCGATCTGAAGCTGCCGCTGCGCAGGAAGCAAAACACCAACAAGGGCGACTTCGGGCACACCTACGTCGTAAGCGGGCAGATGAGCGGAGCGGCGCAGATGGCGGCTCTGGCGGCTCACGCGATCGGCAGCGGACTCGTTAGCGTCGTTAGTGAGGGGCCGTTAAATCTAAGCCCGATTTTGATGCAAAAAAGCTCATTCGATGCCGCGCGGGTCGTAGTCTGCGGCTGCGGCCTCGGGGAGCGGAAGGTCGATCTTGCCGCGCTGCGGGACAAAAGCTGCGTCATCGACGCCGATCTGTGCTACAAGCGTGAAATTTTAAGCCTGCTAAACGCCAATTCAAATTTAATCCTAACACCCCATCCGAAGGAGTTTTGCTCGCTTTTAAGGATCGTGGGCATCGCAGATCTTAGCGTGAGCGAGCTGCAAGAGCGGCGCTTCGAGCTTGCGCAGGCGTGGAGCGATAAATTTAGCGGCGTGCTCGTGCTAAAGGGTGCAAATACGCTCATCGCGCAAGAGGGCATCATCTACGTCTGCGACAATGGCAGTGCCGCGCTCGCAAAGGGCGGCAGCGGCGACGTACTCGCAGGGCTCATCGGCGGGCTGCTCGCGCAAGGCTACTCGCCTCTGCAAGCCTCAATCTGCGGCGTCCTAGCCCACGCACTCGCCGCGCGCGCCTTCGCCAAAAACTCCTACGCGCTAAATCCGCTCGATCTCATCGAGGAGGTAAAATGGTTGTGAAAAAGCTCGCCGTGCTTTTTAGCGGCAGCGGCTCAAATTTGGAGGCGATCCTGCAGAAGCTGCACGGTAAGGTTTTTGGCGAAACCAAGATCGAAGTCGTGCTAACGCTAAGCAACAAAGCGGATGCGGGAGGCATAGCAAAGGCGGCAAAATTCGGGCTTCAAAGCGTGATCCTAAATCACAAAGACTTCGCTAGCCGCGAGGAATTCGACGCCGCGCTCGTGCGCGAGATCGAAAAAAGTGGCGCGGAGCTTACGGTGCTTGCGGGCTTTATGCGGATTCTCACGCCCGTTTTTACGAGGCAGATTCGCGCGATAAATTTGCACCCGTCGCTGCTGCCGCTTTTTAAGGGCGCGCACGCGATAGAGCAGAGCTTTGAGAGCGATATGAAGGTGGGCGGCGTGAGCGTGCACTGGGTTAGCGAGGAGCTTGACGGCGGCGCGATCATCGCTCAGCGCGCGTTTGAAAAGAGTGCGGGCATGAGCTTTGAGGCTTACGAGGCCAAAATCCACGAGATCGAGCATGAGCTATTGCCGCAGGTGATTGTAGAAATTTTGTGCCAAAGCTAAATTTTACGCTAAATTTAAAGAGCGAAGTTCCGCGGAATTTTGTAAATTTAAAGCTTAGTTCTTTAAATTTAGGGGCGGGTTCGAGGCTAAATTTTAAAATTTGCTTCGATAAATTTAGAAAGAGAAAGATGACCGCAAACGAACTGGAAAAACTAAGACTCGGCATCCTGGAGGAGGCAGAGCAGCGCAAAGGCACGGCGTTTTCGATAATAGTACTAGCGGTGCTAGCCTCGGCGCTGTGGCTATTTTTCAATTTTAGAGATCAAGAAGCAGCAGTAGGCCTCTGCTGGATCATAGTGGTATTTAGCTGCGGCAGCATCTCTTTTAGAGTAGTGAATAAAGATGCAAATATAGTGCGCGTATTTATCTTTTGCACCTTGCTGTGGATGCTTGCCAAAGGCGTAGAAATGTGCGAGAATGATACCTTGCGCTTCGTCATCGCACTCGTAACCATCTGCCTTTCTTTGTTTAATATCGCAGATGCCGTGCTGGAGCGGATCAAATACAACAGATCCAAAAAATTCGTCCGGGCCTTTAAACACCAATATATCGCGCCCTATATCGCAAGCCTAGGCTACCGCTATGAAATTTCAGGCTCGTTTCGACCGGCGTATCTGCGCGCTAGCGGCCTATTTGTGGACGGCATAAGCTATTTTGATTGCGAAGATAAAATTTCCGGCGTTTATGACGGAGTATTTTTCAGCTTTGCGGATGTTTGCGTGACTCATACTGACGAACGACGTAGCAGCAGGGGGATCTTTTTCTACGCGGAATTTAAAAAGCGCGTAAACTCGGTGGCGGTGATCCTGCCTTCGCTTAGCGCGAGGCCAATACTCGGCGGACTTAAAAAGATCGCGATGGACGATAGCGAGTTTAGCTCCGCATTTAGCGTATATAGTGCCGACGCCGTGTCTGCAATGTACGCCCTCACACCCGCCTTTATGCGGCGCTTGCTTCGCTTTAGAAGCGGTGCCGGCGGATCGATCAGATTAAGCTTTTCGGATAGAAATGTCTATATTTTCATCCGCACGGGATACGATAGCTTCGAGCCTAGCGTAGATCGCAGCGTACTTAGTTTCGATCCCGCCGCGTCTATCAAGCACGAGCTTTTATTCTTTCTATCCATAGTAAAAAGTCTAAAATTAAACGAAAATATCTGGCAAGATTAAATTAAAGCTCTGATTTAAGGTATAGATCGCTGCAAAATTTTAGGCTTTCGCTTTAAATTTACGAGCTACTACGCCGCAACCGCTGCAACAAAATTCCGTCTGAAATTCCACGGCGCATTTAAGCTATGGAATTTATAGGATTGTTGTAGCGACGCAAATTTTACGACATAGGATTTAGAGCTTTTAGCTATTTTTGCCTAGCATATTGTGACAAAATCAGCGATCTATTTTAGCTCTAAAAGCCGTTTAACATCGCCCTTGCTTAAATACGGCGCAAATATATGCTGTGGCTGCGAGCCACTTAGCTTTACCAGCATATCGCCTGCGCCTAGAAGTTTTTCAGCTCCGCTTTCGTCCAAGGCAATCTGAGAGGCTTTGGCATTTTGCACTTTTAAAGCGATTCGTAAATCAAAATTTGCGCGCAATTCTTGCTTAAAAATATTTGCATTGGGCGTTTGGGTCGCTATGATTAGATGGATGTCCGCAGCACGAGCCTTTTGTGCCAAGATCACGATACTATCTTGAAGCATCTTAATCTGACCGAAAGCATCAGCAACTTCATCGAAAACCACAACTATACTTGGCATCGGAGTAGAAAGTTCAGCGTTTTTGCTGACACCTTCTTTGGCTAGAACACTATAACGTCTATCCATTTCCTTAATGACAGCATCAATCACGGCTTGTGTATGAGATATATCCTTGACTACTCCGCCAAGCTCGCTTAAACTTCTTAGTTTATCGTAAATACCAAACTCAGCTCCATTTTTAGGATCTATGAGTACAAAGCGTATATTTTGATTTAACATTGCTAGCGACGTAATGAGCGTATGTAAAAGCATGGACTTGCCGCTACCGCTAGTACCACCGATAAGCAAGTGCTGTGATAAATCAAAGAAAAATGCCTCATTTTTGATATTGCGACCGCAATAAGCAGGCAAAGCGTAGCTTTTTATATAGCTAGATATATCGAAACCAAAATCATCTGCATCAAATTTTTTCCACTGACTTTTAGGTCTAGGCAAATATAAATTTAAGCTCATCTGTTCACCCGCGTATTGTGTTGAAGCATCGGAGTAAAGACCAAATTTTACCTTGTAGTCATCAACTTCGTTTTCAACCCGAGCATAGTCTTTCATATCTTTAAAGCGGATTTTAAATACGTCGTGACGCAATGCATGGTCACTAGATAGAATTTCTGCTTTTATACCGGCGGAAGTAAAATATTCTCGTATCTTATCCTCATCTAACCTTTCAGAAATTGATTCTTCTGCAGGTATAATTTTTGGCTCTATTGTAACGCTAAATTCATCAATCAGGAATTGATAAAAGTCATCCTTGCTTTTGTAGAGATTATTTAGCTCGTAAAGTCCACGATGGATATATTTTTCGATAACACTAATAAAAATTGCATCGTCGCTAAAATCTAAATTCTCGCTCTTATGCCTTAGCATAAAAGCTGCACGTAAAATATCTGTATAGTCTTTAGATTCTTTGCCGCTGCCAGTTACTTGGGACATATTATATTCTCCACCCCCACTAGAAAATCCATCGTATAGGATGAAATTAGCATAACATGGATTATCTAAACTTTTATATTCTAATCGAAAGGATTTGTTGATTGCCATCCTCAAAATTACATATTTAGGCACATCTACGGCGAGAGAATTTTTTATAATATTGGCAATGAAATTCTCTTCGCCGACTTTGGTATAAATTTTTCCTAGCATTATTCCCTCCTTAGTTTTATGCTTGCACTATCTCGTGAATCTTTATCATTAGTGATGTCGTAAATCCCTGCGATTTTACCACTTGCAAATTCCAGCTCTCTTTGGCTGAATTCAGTATCTGTAGGTAACACGATAACTTGATTGGACGCATTTGCATAATAGTTTTGAATGACATTCTTACGGTTAGAGGCATCTAGTCTGGCTAGCGGAGTATCAATAATAAGAGGCAAGCATCTATCGCTTAACTTAGATAACGCCCAAAATATGCTAATCGCAGCAATTTGTTTCTGACCTGCACTCTGGCTTCGTACAGCAATAGCTTCTCCGCTTGCATCGATAAATTTCACGATGAAGTTATCGATCTTAATGTCCGCTACGTTGTCCTCAGCAATTATATGCTTATAATTAGACAAAATTTTATCTTTTAGTCTCTCTCCGGTTCTTACTATGCGTACCGATTTGTAGGTGATAATCTGAGTCTTAATCTCCGATAGCAAATTCAACTTCTTTTTAATACGCAAGTCGCGGGCCGCTTTATCTTTTAACGCAGCAATTTCTATTTCTAGCTCGCCTATATGCTTTTCAGAATTGGTTTTTTGTTCGATATTTTTTCTTAGGTTCTCGCTCGCTTCCAACTTTTCTACCTCTAACGCCTCGATCTCCTCGTTTAGTTTAGCCAATTCCGTATCAACCGATGAATCTGAAATGAGATCATCCAGATTGCGTGAGATACGAGAGATATCAAACTTAGCATTTTTAGCGTCTCTTACGGCATCTAAAAGTTTAACAGAATTTTCTTTAGCAGCACTATAAACGATAGGAATGGTGCTTTTATTAATTCCTTTAAATTCTCCGTCATTATTTTTGATAAATTCTAAAAATGCATCACGTAAATATGTATTTAAATCTATCGCGTCGCATTTAAACCCTATTTTTTCACGCAATAAGTAATCTGCGCTAAATTTGGCTAACTTAGTAAGGCTTTCTTTATTGAACCCGCTAGTATCACTACTCTTTTCTATCCTAGATAAAAGTTCCAAGAAGAATTCGTCCAATCCTGCGAATAAAATTTCACCACCGAATTCCGCAATACTTTGCTTGGCTCTTTGCAGGTTAGCCATAGCAGCATCTTTAGCATTTTGCAGACCCTCGCTTTCTTTAGAATTGCTCCTTATCTTACCCTCCAATTCTTTCTTTTTAGCAGTTATAGCGGCAGATTTATCGCTCACTTGAGCTTCGTAAAATTTTATATTTATTTTAGCATTTTGAAAGCGCTCTTCCTCGCTTTTTTGTCGGCCCTCGCATAAGTCTAGATCAGATTTAATTTTACTTGCCATATTACTTTGTGAGATTAGTTCTCTTTCCGCCTTATTGATCTGATCCGATAATCTATCTAATACGGCAATATTCAACATGCTTTGAATTTTATCTTTTAGCTCGGTGCTGACCTCGTCTGCCATCGCCTCGATCTCTTCGCCGTCGAATACAAAAAAACTGTAAAAAATTTAACGGTAGAATTCTCTCGATCTCCTCGCGAGCTTGATTGTTTTCCAGCCGCTCGCCATCTTGTATAAAAATTAACTTTTCGCATAGATCAGGAAATCTACTCCACTCTCTCCTAATGATTATCTCGCGTTCATCTTCATCAAGCGCTAACTCAATATAGAATTTATTCTCGTCGTTGCTAAGCGCACGACGGTTAAAAGCGCCTCGCCATCCGTTTTCGCTATTTTGACCTAGCAGTAGGACCCTAGGTGTAAAAACACCTCTACTACGTGTGCCAGTAAAATTTAATACGACCTCCGGTACATTTTCGCCTACATCTAGCATTCCGCTTCCTGCAAAAAGTAATTTCACGCTTCTTATAAAGCTAGTCTTGCCGAATCCATTCCTTCCGAAAAGTAAATATATAGGCTTGCCTTGTGACAAGGTAAATTCTACATTCTGTTCACCATAATAAGCGAAAAGATTACAAATCGTAATGCGTTTATAAAATATCATCACTATCTCCTAGCTTCGCCGTTTCATCATCAATATTTTTCATAATGATCTCGTAAATTTCGTTATCCTTGATACCTTCTTTTCGCACTATTTCTGAGATAATGCGCTTCGCCGCCTCTCCACCCTTACTTGTCGTATCGATTAAATCAACATCCTCTAATATGGGCGTTGAAATTTCAATATTTTGCATTCTGTCAAACTCCTTTGATATTGTAATACACGAGCTTTCGCTATCGAATTCTTTTTCCCAAATCTTAGCGATCATTCCTAGTTGTTCGTCACTAATTAGCTCACTGCCGCCGCACGCCTTAAATTCTGCTTCGGCGCGCAAAAGCCTTCTTAGAATTTCTTTTCGTGCCGAAGACGTAAAAGGCCCTGGACGAAAACTACCATCTTTTTTAAAATCGCACCTCATTGAACGATTTTCCCTAGCCTTCTTTATAAAATTCCTAAATTCATTTAATACCGCCAGCGAGCTCTCACCGCTTTTTATGAAGCCTTGCATAGATTTATCTTCGTTTATCAGCGTACATACCCAACATCCAAAGCGGCTTCCACCGCAGCTACTTTGCGACTTATCGATTATAAACTGACATTCATCGCCACTAGCCTGCGAATAAAGCGAAAATAACTTAGCGTGACTAATGCCCCAAGGTGGCGGATTTTGCGTAGTAAGATAGCTCCAAACATCCTCTGTAAGCCACTCGGTGATCGGCGAATAAATTAGTACATTCTCGTAGTCATCATGCTTACTAAATCCATCCTCGCTAACAGTGCGCTTTTCTATACTTCGACGACGATTCATACTTTCACTTTTTCGTACGCCTAGCGTCATTATTGCACTTCCATGCTTTTCTACGATATTTTTTACAATTGATTTCATAGGATTTATTTTTAGACGTTCTGTACACCATCGAAATATACGCGTAGGACTTGGATAACCTTTACCAATAAGATTTACCCAGAATTCATTTTGCGGCGATGGATGAGCAACTATTATTTCAAAAGGAAGTCCGCGCATCTTGGCGTCTAAATTTATCGCCTTTACAATATTTTTAAAATAAACGGCTACATTAGGAGCTTCTACTAAAGTATCTGAAAGTATCGCATAAGTAGGATTTAACTCATCTTTAGGCAGCTTGGTTATCATTTCATACATTAACTGCAAAACACAGGTAGAATCCTTACCGCCGCTAAAAGTAACAATCCACGCACGTTTATATTTTTTATAACGTGCTAAAATCTGTGCTCTTGTATCGTTTAAAAGCGCAATAAATCTATCATCACTAGAGGTAAATTGCACGCCGCTTTCTTTGGCCTCAATTAAATTGCCGTCGTAAAATTTTACTAACGGATTATCTATTTGCTTTGCTAAATTTTGCGCGCGAGTCGAACTAAAGCAACAAAGAATATACTGAGCCTTTGGATTTCGCTCTATAAAATCTAAAATTTCATCTTTAGTGGTTAGGTTTACAGAATTTGCATATGATCTGCCAGATAAGCACTTCGCGACCTGATATCTATAATAGCGCTATTTTTAAGAGAGGCTAGAGAGGAAACCGACGAGATTCTAGATCTTACGTTGCTTTTAAGAATGCTTGATCTGGACACAGCCATCTTCTTTTTTGTACTTTCGTAAATTATAATATCCGCAGCGTAAAATTTTACTGAAACCCCAAAAAATTTATACAACAACTCCATGTAATCATATGAAACAATAGCAGCACTTGCTTTTAAAAATTTAGCCACATGGAAATTTTTTGCTAAATTTTACTTCTAGCTTAGAAATTTATACCTGTATAAAATTTACTTTGAATAGCATATTTGACCTCTCATCGCTACTGCTTGCGATGCACGATCTTTATATGAGATTGCGACGAGGCTTTATGCGTTTTAAATTTCATCAAACATTCTAAAATTTTACCGCTTCGTGGTGCGTGAACAGACTCAGGGTAAATTTTGTTGCACCCTTAGCGCGACAACGCGCGTCTTTCCTACTTACTTAATATATCAAGAGCCGCCTTTAATTGCTCTTTAAAGATTTCTCTCAGATCTTTTGGCTCTAAAATTTCTATATCGGGAAGCCACCTTTTTATGAACGGCAATATCTCCATATCTTGAGTGAAATTTATGCTAAAAGTAACGCTGCCGTCGCCCAACTTCTTTTTAAATTTTTGAGTCGGGAAAAACGGCTTCATGCCTTCCATAAAATATATGGCAACTTTCGGCGATGCCTTTAATAGCGCCATTCGCGATGGCTCCGACGGCAAGCTCATAGCATTTTGTATTTTGTCAAAATGCTTTTTATATTTTTCTATAACATTTTTTTGATAATTTTTCGAGCTTTTGCTAAGCGATACGATAAAAGCCACCCTTAAAAGTCTAAAATTTCCATTGGCATCTTCGATAGCCAAATACCAATTACCGTCTGTAAAAACTATTTTCAAGCACTTTACGTCGATTAAATTCTCCATTTCACCGATATATTTATACTTAATATCTCGGTATTCTCTATTCATAACGGCATTGCGAAGTTCGCTTAAGTACCTCTTACTAGGCTCGTCTTGCAATATCTCCAAAGGATTGGTTCTGAATAAAAATATGCCTGAATTCTCTTTTAATTGTGCAGATACCTTCTCTTTTTCATTTTTATCTAAATCATTAAATAAGCTAGGATCGTTTTCGTTTAATAAGCTAATTAGCCAGTCTAGATCATCATTATATCTTAAAAGGCGTTTTAAAACGTCAATTATATCTTTGTTTTTGTCATATACTCTTAATACTTTTACCGGTCTCTTGCCATGTCCTATGAGCTTGCTTTCTACCCTAAAAGCATTTGGAAATAGCTTCTCGATTTCGCCCATATACCTTCTAAGCGTTCTTTCCTTAATATGAAACTCATCTAAAAGCCGTGTATCAAAAGGACAAATTTCTTGTTTTACAACTAATTTTTTTAAAATTTCAAAAATAACTAGCGTTTTATTATCTGCATTTGATGACATTATAACTCCTCATATTCTCTAAATCTTGCATGTTTAAATTCTCGTTTAATCACGACTTTGCCGTTTTCTACCTGCTCACTTACGATGCGGTTAGTAGTCGCATACACGGCTATCAGATCCATATTTTTAGCAAACCTTATCATATTATAAGTCGCTCCGAAATCACCCTGTACCAGCAATACGTCGCCTGCTTTTGCTTGCGATCTAAGTTTATCCTTATAGACCTCAACAAATTTTATTATGCTTTTTTCAGACGGATCGATATCACTCCAGCTCGCATCGGCTATATTTATGAATTTATCAACATTTAAATTCTTCCTCGCGTCTTCTTCTTGCTCCCGCGTCAAGGCGTGATTCATTAGCATAAAGAGGATTTTCATATTTTATTCCCCAATATGTTTTGCTGTATGCAAAATGAATTATATTTATCTAATAACTTTAATAGCTCCCGCTTTGAGTCTTCTATCTTTTCTCTAGCATTACCATGAGCTAGATTATTTCTTAGTTTTTCTGCATCTTTTATGAAATCGCCAAAATTACTAAGAGCTTTTATACTTTTTAGTTTCTTTTGTATACTAGTGTACGCCATGCCGCCATCTTCTGTTAAATATACCTCACCCCTTAACTTCATCCGTTTTACAAAAGTCCTAGACTCATGTGTCAAATCATAAGCATTGAATTCTTTACTTTTCTTAAAGTTGTTTATATGCGTTTTTATATCGTCGCCAAAGCACTCGAAACTCTCTGCACAATAATATCCGATAGCCTCAAATAGTAAAGTTATAGCATTTAACAAATAGCCTTTAGGGGTTAGAATTCTAGACATCTTGTAAAATTTTGTAGAATCTTTTTCTACGCCTATTCTCTGGAGTTCCATAATGTGTTGCCGTATATCCTCAAGGCTACTTTTAAATGTCTCTATTTGCTCGTTTTTTAAAATAAAATCTATATTATTTAAAATTTTGCTAATATCATTGTTAAGAGCTTTTAGTGAATTTGATAATATGTGATTTGATATAGTTGAAAGTTGACTTGCCAAATCACGAAAATTCTTATTTTTAAACTTAGATACCAAGGCTACCGTATAGTTGTGATTAAAGCTCTCTAGCACGTATGACATATTCGCAAGCTCTAAATACTCTTTTAAATCGATTATCTCATAATTTTTATACGGCACTTTCTCTTTCGCAAAAAATATATGTTTGATTTTATTCGTATTATTTAGACTTTGAGAAATAAGCGAAATGGTAGCCAAAATAGGAATATGCCTAAATCCGTGGGATAGATCAATTATATATTCTTCATTGCCGGATGTTGCATCATTTATGATGCGTAAAATTTTATAAAAGTCCTTTTCGTCATCTATAAAATTTCTATCATCAAAAATTTCATTGTACTCAGCATGAAATTCTTCCATCAAAACCTTAGTTTGAGCTTCTTTAGCCAGTTTCGTAAAGATAGGCACTACATTTTGCGCACCAAAATTATCTATTAAGAGCGAAAACATATTTATATATCGTTCTCTTTTTAAAGAAAATGAGCCTTTAAGCTTATCGTCATATCTATAAATAGGAATTCCAAATTTTTCATTTTTCGCAATTCTGCCTAAAATCGTTACAACCTTCATCTTTTACTCCTCGTTTTGTATATAAGTTAAATCATAATGCCTAACGGTATAATCGCTCGTAGAAACGTATTGCAAGTGCCTATCGTTCGGTATCGCAAACATCGCTCCGGCTATGCTTACCGCTTTTTGCCCACCAGTAACGTCAAATACGACGTCGTCCTCCATAAAGCCCTCTTGCTTAAGCTGGTTATATACGCTCTCTAAAAATTTATAGACGCTTTTATTAGCATCTTCAAAATTCTTTATATATCGCATATTTACCATATCCGCAAGCTCCTTGCCAAAGAGATTTTGCACGCATTTTAAAAATTTATCTCTATCGCCGTGGGATTTTTCAGAACAAGCGACTATAATCTTTTTAAGCCTTTGTTTGTGGTAATCTATCGCTTTTAGTGGCATCCTATAATTATTTCTTCCATACTCATCGATAGTTTTAAATTTTAAAATTTCTTCCATTTCACTATTATTTTTACTTAAAAATAGCACCAAAACTTTAGCCCTCTTAGGCATATCATTTATATCTATATCGACATTCGGAATGCTTTTGGGAATTATCCGTTTGATTTCACAAAAAATTAATAGGGAGCCCAAAATTTGAACCAGCATAGTGCCGTCTTTGGCGCTCCATTCTAAAATTTCACCACCGAAAATTTTATCTAGTAGCGATGACATTCCATCCGGCAACCAAGCGAAAAATAGCAATACGCCGACTATAATAATAAATGCTTTGCGCTCCAAAAGGGAGCTTCCCAAAAGAGAGGCAACTATTTTTTGTAAATTTCTTTTTTCATAATGCGTCATTTCTCAAATTCCTTAAGCATTGCCATTATCTTTAATGTATCTTGATAGTCTCTATCTTTTTCGGGCTTCTTTTGTTTTGTTTGCTCTTTCCAGCTTCCAGTGGCGTAAATATACTCTTGTATACCCTGGATACTTGCGCCGTATAGGTATTTAGCCATCTCGCCCCCTTCGTGTTATATTTTTGAAATTTTATCGCAACTAAACTTAAATTATTTTTTGAAAAATTACTCAAAATGAACTAGCCAAAGCGATGCCTCGAGCTAGCCCGAATTTATTGTCTAGTCCTACCGCAAAAGACATATTGTCCGTTATATCCTTGCCTTTGGCGTAAAAATCGAGCGTAGGGACATATGAGCCGCAATTGCTCGGCGCGATATTGGCTAAATTCGGCACTTCTTGCGCCAAAGCGCCACTCATAACTCCAGCCTCTGCTAGCGACAACACAATCTTTTTCATTACAACCCCTTTAATTGATCTCGTCGGCGTTTTACCTCCGACTTTGAACGCAATTATAGTGAGCCATAGTGTCAGATTCTGTCAGCCAAGGGGAAACCTTGAAAAATGAGAGGGAAATTTTAATTAAATCAGGGGAGGGTAGATTGAAAATTTTGGGTGCAAAGAGGAACAATCCCCTAGATAGGGGAAATTCTAACCGAATTCCTCGCTACCTAAAACCATTCCTAGCAAAAGCCGTATTTATTAATCCATTCTACCTCATTCATCCGACTCTCTTATTTAGTTTAACTCATTATTTTCAAATGCTTTTTTCGGAATTTTACTTAAGATAGCATTGAGCTTTGCTCCAGTGTAAGTTGCAGTATGGATGGTAATCTTTACCGGCGTAAAGCCATCTTTATAGTTGTTGAAAGCCGATTTTACTTCAACAAAATTTATCATCATTGAAGCCATATCTCCTTCCACGTCCGTTTCGGTTAGCAAAGGAAATTCGTTAAATAAGCATAGGGAAGTGCCATCAAAGCAGTTCTTTTGCGCTTTTCGAAACTGAGTGTCGAAAGGAACGATAGAAGCGACTTCGGCATTCAGCCTGCCCGAATACCTTTTGAACTTATTTTTACCGCTACTCTTAACTGCGCGCTCATAAACGCGTAACGGCGCAGCTCCTTTTGAAGCTAAAAAGCTTTTAACTTCCGAAAGCTTTACATCGTTTTCGTAATCGGCTATCTTAAGCGAATTATCAAAGTAATCGTTTCCATATTGAGATTTTTCGCCCATATCAAATAAGACGATTAGCTCATTGGCAAGCCTTCTACTTTGAAAGTTAGTCGTAAACTCATCTTTTCTATTAACCCTTCCATAGTAGCTTTCCGGATCCGGTTCTATGCAACTCGCCAAAAATAGTGCAATCAATACTAAAAACAATGTTCTCATAGCTCTCATAACATTTTCCTTCCTTTAAATTTATAAACAATCTGGCAATTTAAAAAGCTGGCTATTCTATCCGTTGCATCGCCTTCCAATTGAAGCAAAGCAAAAATTAGCTATCTTATTTAACTCTCGCGGCGAATACTCGATAATCAATTGTCAGGTAGTTGAACTTATACCTACTTTTCATTATACGCTTTGTAACCCGCAAAATCATAAGTACTTTTATCGATCTCTTTTCTTGTTTCATAATCAATAAAAATTAAATCGAGTGATGAACCAAGCTCCATTAGCTCGCCGATTTCTTTAGATGAGTAAACTGATTTAGCCACTTTTTCTTTAAGCGATCTAATAAAATCATAGGCATCCCCTTTTATATTTTCCCTCTCATTTTGAGATTTAACTTTATGAGGCGTAATCTCTACAACCATATTGAGTTTTTTATTTTCTCTATCACAAGTAACGGGCTTATATACCAAGCCATACTCTCTCCAATATAACCCCGGATAGTTATCATCATTAAATGATCTATCTATCATTGAAATACTATATTCTCCCCTTGGAGCAATTTGGATTTTATCTCCATATTTGGACTTATCCGAAAATAATTTTGCTTTACGCTTACCATCTTCAAATTTTTCCTTATCCTTATTCTCTCTAAGGATACACCAAACATCTAGTTGCTGAGCCATTACTGTTTCTTTATCAGGCGGCATTACTATAAAACAACCGGAAAATATAACTCCGACTAAACCAATCAAAAGTGCTTTAAACAAAATTTTCATACTTTCTCCTTTGTTTTAAAATTCTTTTTCGAAAAATAACAAAATTATTCATAGAATTCAAACCCGCCATATCAACTTTGAGCGTGATTATAAGGAGTTTAGTTGTCAAATTCTGTCAATTTACGGAGTGCTTTTAAACAATCCATTAAATTTTAGTCGTATATCTTGAAATTTAATCAAATCAGCGTGATCACACAGCATCAGCCGAGGCAAAACCCGTTTGTCTCAATCCCCTAGATCGGGGAAATTCTAATCAAATTATAATTTCTGTAATGAGAATGCAGCCTTGGGTTTTGTTTCAATCTCCTAGATCGGGGAAATTCTAATCAAATCTCATCTATGATGAGGACTGGCATGATTACGACCTTTCGGAGTTTCAATCCCCTAGATCGGGGAAATTCTAATCAAATAGATTCAATTGCGCAATAGAAATAAACGGTGAATTATAGTTTCAATCCCCTAGATCGGGGAAATTCTAATCAAATAGTAGCGCAACTTGGCGATAGAATAGACACTTGGGATTTAGGTTTCAATCCCCTAGATCGGGGAAATTCTAATCAAATTTTGACAAAAATTTTGTCATAGTTGAAGCCGTCAAATCGGGTTTCAATCCCCTAGATCGGGGAAATTCTAATCAAATTAAAGGAGAAAAAAATGAAGAAAGTGTTTAAACTCTTCTTGTTTCAATCCCCTAGATCGGGGAAATTCTAATCAAATTAAATTTGGCAAGCACCTTTTTGCCTGAAACGTGGAGTGTTTCAATCCCCTAGATCGGGGAAATTCTAATCAAATAGAACTCCACGGCCGAAATGATAGATAAGGACAAGCCCCTTCCGTTTCAATCCCCTAGATCGGGGAAATTCTAATCAAATGGTGAAAAGTGTAAAAGTCGTTGAAAAAGTCAATGTTTCAATCCCCTAGATCGGGGAAATTCTAATCAAATTAAAGGAGAAATGGCGCATCAAAGCTGCATTTGCTAGTTTCAATCCCCTAGATCGGGGAAATTCTAATCAAATACTACCCCTGCTCACAAGTATATCCCATCCGTTTTAATGTTTCAATCCCCTAGATCGGGGAAATTCTAATCAAATAGCCCAAAAACCGCATTAAAATTGACAATGAGTTTTTAAAGAACTATTTGCGAGCGCCATTATATCACAAAACGCGAAAAAGTCCGAGAAAGGGGCGAAAAATTAATTTCAAATTTCGAGGTTTTTGCTTAGGGCGGGCTTAAAAGTACGGATTTAAGCGTCTTTGAGCAAGCACAAAAGTCCGAAAATCTAAACGCAAAAATTAAAATTTTAGGCTTTTTCGAATTTCTGCTAAATTCCGCAAACGCAAAAAGCCCTAAAAATGGGACTTTAAAAATAGGCTAAATAGCGGAAGTCCGAGAAAGGGTTTTTGGCGCGAGCGAAATTTGAGCTTTGCGGACATTTTGAAACTTAGTAAAATATTAAAGCACGCTAAAATCGGACTTTTAGAATTTGAAAAAGTCCGAAAATCAAATCCCTAAAAATGGGGGCTTAGACGTAGGTATCAGGAGAGCGAAAGATCTCGCCTTCGCCCAGGCTCTCGCTTTTAGCCATACAAGTTTTGCAGATGCGGTAGAATAGGACTTTGTCGGTTTTGGGCTCAATGATGCGGGCGATGCGATCTTTTATGAGGACGTATTCGCGCTCGGAGACGTCTAGCTCAAATACCGAGTAGTTCGCCCGCAGCCCGTAGCCTTCCAGCAAAGCGGCAAGTTTGTTGCGACGCTTAGTTTTGCAAACGTCGTAGCAGATGATTAAATTCATTGAAATCTCCCGATGAAAGGCTTATATTTTTCGTTTTGGGTTACGGCGCGTTTTAAGGCGTAGGCTTGCCTATCTATGATATCCTGCGCTTTTAGCTGTTCGCCTCTGTACTGCGTGCAAGCGAAGAGCTTTTCATTTACGTTTTTGGCGATATTTTGCCTAGTTGCGACAGATAGGAGCCCGTCTTTTATCTCAAAGGGCTCGTTTTTATTGACCATCGAGATTACGGCGCGATCGACGATGAAGGCTCGAAATTCCTCGATGAGATCGAAGGCGAGAGTGGGCTTTTGCTCATCAAGCGCGTGCAGATAGGATACATGCGGCGACAAACCTGCGGCGGCAATGGATTTTAAAATTTTTGAATAAAGAATCGCGTAGCCGTAGTTTAGGGCAGAATTTACAATGTCGGTAGCGCCCTGCGTCACTCGAGCGCTAAAGCCAAACTCGTAGTCGATCGCCTTTGCGATAGCCTGCCAGTAGGAGTTTGCGGCGCTTCCTTCAAAGCCCATAAGCTCGCTTACGCTTGCGGCGCCAGGGACGCGGAGCTTTAAAATTTCTTGCATCGCTTTAATTTCGTCGCCTAGATTTTTATGGTATTTGCCTAGATATTTTAGATAGTTGATCTGATTTTTTAGCTTACCGATGATGAACTGCTGAGCGATACGGAGCGGTCTTTTGGTCTTTAGCAGTGAAATTTGCGAAGCGGCGGTTTTAGAGATGGCGGAATTTGCGCTAATGAGCGTGGCGTAGCTGAGATTGGTCTTTTCGTCGATGAAATTTATGGAAATTTTCTTTTTGGCGCACTCTTTGATGACGGCGGAACTGAGTGAAATTTGCGCATTAATGATGATTTGCGAAATTTGATTTATAGGGAATTTATGCTTGATAACGCCTTTGTCTTTTAGGACAAATTTGCCTTGAGACAAAGCTAAAAAATAAAACGGCGTCGTAATGTGGATGACGGAGCTTTGCGAGAAGGTTTTTAGGTATTCGCGCTTTTTAGCCTCAAGGGCGTTTTGGACGGATTTGACGGCGGGACGCTTGGCGTTTTTGAAGTAGGTTAGAATTTTAGCCTTTCTAACCGTTTTGCCTAGCTCGTAGGGGAAGTTTAGGTTGATTAAGGCTTCTGCTAGCGTCCGCTTGTCTGCGGTTTTTAGAAATCTGCGTATTAGGCTCGTTACGACCTCGCCAAAATGCAAGCAAAACCTATCTTTTTGCGAAGGCGAGAAAAGCTTAAGCGAAATGGCTTTTAGATGATACACATAGGCGTTTAAATTTTCTACGCTTTGGCTTATCGCCTGCTTTTTGGCAGAGCTTGCGAGCTTGGCTAGAATGCGCTTAAATTTTTCCTCGCCGATGCTTAAATTTGCACCTTCAAAGCTTACGCCCAAAAAGACAAATTCGCTATCTTTTCCGTGAATGGAGGTTTTGGCTTCGTTTAGAGATAAGCTTATGGTTTTTAAAAAATCTTTCAGGCGCGCGAGCCCTCTCTCGGCGGCTTCATATGAAGCAAAAAACATAACGAAATCATCGGCGTATCGGACGAATTCTACGCCCGAGTTTTCTAAAAATTTATCCATTTGATTTAGGTAGATATTCGAAAACAGCGGGCTTAGGACGTCTCCTTGATGAACGCCTCTTGCATGAGCGCGGTAATCAAAGCGCTCAAAAATTCCGTTTTTGATCCAAAGCTCAATGAGCCTAATGATACGAGCGTCACGGATATTTGCGCGTAAAATTTCAAGCAATTTTTCGTGATCGATATTTTCAAAGAAATCTTTGATGTCGGTTTTGACGGCAAAGCTGAAAATTTTAAAAAAATCGCGAGCACGATAAATTGCATTGGCGTAGGATTTGCCGCTTCGATAAGCATAAGAGCGGTTTGAAAAGCTTTTATCAAAATAGCCTGAAAGCTCGCGAGTGAGGATATTTTGCGCAAATTTATCTTTTAGCGAGGGCACGGCGAGCTTACGAAGCTCGTCTTTGTTTTCTTTGGGGATAAAGGCTCGTTTTAAGGGCTGAGGCGAATATGAAAGATTAAAAATTTCGCTCTTTAGCTCAGCATAAAATACGTTCGAACAAATATCTTCCGCGCTAAGTCCGTCAAGCCCCAAAGCGGTGCGCTTTAATCTTTTTAGCGCGTATTCAAAGGCGCCTACGGTAAAAATATCCTCTAAGTTTAGATCAAACATGACGCCTCCTTGTCATTGCATTTAGCTAGTAAATATCGAGCAAAACGCGCCGATACCGTAACCCAAGGCGAAATTTATCCGCTCTGTAACTCGCGGCAAAATTTGGATTCTGCGGTACAATTTAAATCCGCGCCACCCATATTTTGCCTAGTCCAAAAACCGTGCTTTTGCCGACTCCGGTAATTTGGGCGAGTTGCAAAAGCTTTGCCGAGCGCTCATCAAGCCCGAAAACTCGCATCTGTCCAAGCAGGCCGCCGAATTGCATTTTAGTGTGCTGGCGGTTTGAGTAGCGATTGATGTCGTAAAAGCGCAAATCCTGCTCGAAGCGGCGGAATTTTACCTCGAATTTATCTATAGCCCTGCCCGTTATGTTCTCAAATCTCATAGCGATTTGGCGAACGAAGGGCTTAAGGTCGATCTCGCGGCGGACGAGGACATTTTTTTGCTTCATACGAAGCGGGGTAAGAAGCGAAATTTCATAATCGCCCGCAGCAAAATCGGGCGTGAAATTTAGCGGCTCAGGCTTATTTGAGAGTAGAGATTTAGGCTCTACGATTTCGCCATTTAGAGTAAAATTTGAAAATTTAAACTTGCGTCTGCTTACCTCAAGCCCGATTTCTTGCATATTTACAATAGCGATAGCGACGTGAGGCAGGTAGCACGCGGCGTGCTCAAAAAGTAAAATTTTAAAATCAAAGCTTTTTTGATTAAGATTAATATCCAACCTAAAATTTGGCGTATCGGATACATTTTCAAAAAATTCATTATATACGCATTCGCCGGAGATGTCGCACTTCTCGCAGTTTGCACTTACGAAAGGACAACTCGCCTTTCTAAGAGCGTATCCGAAAGCGCCCCTGATCGCCGAGCCAATAAAAGGATGTGAGGGCTTCAAATCGGTGCCGCAAACGCCTAATTCTAAGTATTTAAGCATGGATAGCCTTTATAATATTTTGTGAAAATTATACTACAAAATGAGCTTTTGCATTTTAAGGCGGGCGAAATATGCTTGCAATTGTAAGTTTGATAAGAAATTTTACACAGTAAAAGCATTTAAAATTTGATCGTTTTGGGAATTTTGCTTACAAAATAAATTTTATACTTTTGTTAATTTTCATTAGGCTCTCTTTAACTTAAACCCATATAAAGAAAGAAGTAGTAAGTTGCAATGAGAACTATGTTTTTGAAAAGTAACGAGCGTAGCGAAGTTAAAAAATAAGTATATAGCCCGTTCAAGAATTTCTGAGGCTAAATTTATAGAAATTCTAAAATACTTCACAGAAGATATAGAAGCATCAAAGATATCAAAATTTAACTAAGCGTAAATTTAATAGTGTGCTTATCAAATTTGGGTTAGTTTTTAACCCAAATTTTAAAGTCAAGAGTTGTGTAGTGCCGTGTCGCTTTTGGCGGTCTACCGAAAAATCACAATTTAAGATTAAAATTTAAAGGTCGGACTTTCGTCCGACCAGTATCAGAAAGGAGGAGTTAAAATATATAGACTGCACCGAGCACGATAAACGCTCTTAGGCAAAAGCCGCCCACAAGTACGCCGTATTCGTTATAAACGCAGCTTTTTACCTCCTCGCCGCCGTGCGCGCAGACGCTGCCGTCCGCATTCACGCTGCAGCTGCGAAGCATAAATTTGCTTCCGCCTAGCAGCGGCAGAGCAAGCCCAAACACGACAAAGCCTATCCAAAACATCGGCGCAAGCGAGCCGCTGACTATCTTAGTCACGCTAGCCATGCCCGCAGCCTCGCTTCTCACGCTCGCAAATAGCGCTAGTACCGCAACGATCTCAAGCGCAACTAACACGACGTGAAATTTATGCGCGCAGTGGCTTAGTCCGTGCCCTGCATTTAGCGTAGCGGCGGCGTTTGCACTAAGCCCCGTAGAGATCGCAGAGATCGTAAATAAAATCGGTAGCCACACGCTAGCCCAAAGCGGGATCGCCTTTACGACGTAAAGCAGTAGCCCCGTATATCCCATCACTCCAAGCGCCAAAATAGCTCCGAGCGTGAGCATCATATCGCAAATTTTACCGCTTTTTTTGATCTGCAAAAGCACCAAAACGCTAACTACGATAAAAAACGTAAGTAGATACGTACCTATGCTCATCATCGATACCGGACGCGTGTAGAGCTGTAAAATTTTAATAGGATTTATTGCAGCGCTCGGCGCCAAGTCAAACAGCAAAAGCGCGGTTCCTATTATCACCGCTACTGGCGCGAGCAGAAAGCCGAATTTATAAAACCTCTCGTTTAATGAACCCAAAAAGCCTTTGTAAGCCAAAGCCGAGCACAAAAATGCCCCGGCGCCTAAACCGCCTAAAAACAAATAGATGACTATGAGCCATCCCCAAGTCGTCTGCACCATCGTCATTCCTTTAAATTTTTAAAAATTTCAGGATCTTTTAGCGCACTTTTCAGCGCATCCATCTCGCTATTTAGGTAGAGATTTAAAAAGCTCCCGAAGTTCTTCCAAACGTCTAAATTTGCGTGCTCATCGCAACGAGCGGCAAATTTGCAAAACCACTGCGACGGATGAGCAGCGATAAATTCCGCCTTTTTACGCAGAATTTCGTTAAATTTAGTCTCATCCTCCGCCTTTAGCGCGCTAAAACTTAGAAAATAAAGATATTGCAACTCGTACCCGATGAAATCGTCGGGAAATTTATCAAGCTGCGCATCCTCGAGCTTTAGCCCAGAGCTCTCGTAAAAGCTTCGCACCTGCATCGTCTTTGCCCCGAACATCGTTTGATAGTCGAAATACACCGACTCGTAAGGCTCGGCTTTGGGGCGCTTAGGACCTACGAAGAGCCTATTGAATTCGTAGCGAATTTCATCAATTAAGCTTGGCTCGCTTTTGCATTCGGCAAATTCGAGGATAAATTTATGTTCTTTAAGCTTAGGCGCAAAATCCTGCGTCAAATTTAAAAGCTCGTCCAAATTTTCACCGGTAAGAGGCACCAAAAATACCTGCCTCAAAAAGTCCTCGACGCAAAGGCTCTGCTTTAAATTACGCATCTTTTTATCCTTAGTGGATAACCTCGTTGCGCTTCATGCGAGGATAGAAGCGGATATTCGGCTTCGTAAAAAAGCGTTTAAAGCCTGGCATCTCTTTCTCCATCCCCGCGCTATCGCTCACGTCGCTATCGACCAGCTTTAGCACGTCGCAAGGACAGCCCGCTACGCACGCAGGCTCCTCGCCGCGCTCGAGCTTCTCGGCGCAGAGGTTGCACTTTTGCGCTTTTCCGTCTTTGCCTTTGGTTATCGAGCCGTAAGGACAGGCGACTAAGCAATATCCGCAGCCGATACATTTATCGTGTAGTGGCTGAACTACGCCGTTTTCGAGCTTAATGTAAGCTCCTACGGGACAAACGTCCATACATGCAGGCTCTTCGCAATGGTGGCACGAATGCGAGATGAAAATTTCCTTTTCGATCTCGTCTTCATGGATGAGTATCATATCGACATGGCGCCAGTTGATGTCGGGGTCTTGGTTGTGATAGACCTGACATGAAATTTCACACGCCTTACAACCTATGCAAAAGTTGTAATCAAATAAAAATCCTTGTTTTCGTTTCATTTTATGCCTCCTGTTTTGCAGCTTTTTTTACTTCGCAAAAGCTTGCGGTATAGGTCGATCCGTTACCCAAATCGCTCACTCCGTCCGAGCAAAGGATGTTTGCTCCAGTGCGAGATTTGGTTACTTTAACCCAAATGTTATTCCATGCATAAACGATTCCAGGCTGCATCTGATTGGTCTCGACCGCCGTAAATATCGCCGTACCCTTTTCATTCGTGGCTTCAACCGTATCGCCCTCTTTGATACCGCGCGCCAGCATATCCTCGCACGTCATAAAGAGCTCAGCGTTGCCCTTTACTATGACGCGTTTTAGGATGTAAGGCATATTGCCCCAGTTTGAGTTATCCTGAAGCTGCGTACCCGGCGTCATAAAATAAAGCGGATATTTTTTCAAATAATCTTTGCCGAAATTTTTATGTTTTTCGTAGTAATCCCAATCGTCGTCAAGATCGATTACCGGGTGATAGCCTGCGTCCTTGAAAGCTTCGGAGTAGAGCTCACACTTGCCGCTTTTAGTGCCGAATACCAGCTTGTCCTTAGGCGCATAAGGGTAGTAAGGAAACTGATCCTTCATCGTCTCAGGAGTCCTAAACGGCTTAATCCAGCCTACGCTCTTTAGCTTTTCGTAGGTGATATTTTGCTTTTTGGCAAATTCCGTATCCAAAAACCTCCTGCAAACCGTCTCGCTATCCCAATCAAAGCACTCCTCTTTATATCCCATCGCCTTGGCTAGAGCGTTAAAAAATTCCAAATTCGTCTTGGCTTCGCCCAGCGGCTTGACGCTTTGGGCGTTGTAGCAGACGTAGCCCGAAATTTGATCGTTTTGAATATCTTCGCTCTCCATAAAGGTAACGCCCGGCAATACGTAGTCAGCGTAATCGCAGGTGTCGATGTCGTAAGGATCGATGACTACTAGGAAAAAGTCGTCGTCCATCACGCGTTTTTTGATTAAATTTGTATTCGGCGCCGTTACCATCAAATTTGAGTTGTAGTTGATACAGGCTCGGATGACCGTATTTATCGGTTTACCCAAATAGGTCGGATTTTCCTTTTGGATACCTTTGCCAAATTCTATATAGCTTATTTGCTGGCGCTCTATCTTTTTGCCTTCCGCGTCTTTCGGCGAAAGATCTGGCATGCAGTTATCGAAGTTAAAGCAGCCCTTTACGTGCACATAAGCCCAGAATAATCCGCCGCCAAGTTTTGTAAGGCAGCCCGTAAGTACCGGTAAGAAAGTAACCGCACGCACCAGCCTTGCGCCGTTAAAATGCCTTTGTCCGCCGTCGCCGTGCATAATGGCAGGTGCTTTAGCATGGGCGTATTCTCGCGCGAAAACCTTGATCTGATCGACGCTTGCGCCGCACATATCGCTTAGCTCGCCGTAGGTGTAGAGGCTACACTCTTTAACCAGCTCGTCAAAGCCCATCGTATATTTTTCTACGAATTCATGATCATATAGATCTTCTTCTATCAAAAATTTGCAGACCGCTAGACAAAATGCCGGATCGCTCGAAGGCTTTAGCTGGATAAACATATCGGCCTGGTTTGCGAGCGGAATTCTGATCGTATTTATGACGATGATCTTGCCGCCTCGCTTTTTGACGCGGTGGGCAAATCTAATCCAGTGCACCGCCGTGTAGGCTTCGTTTGAGCCCCAGCTAATATACATATCGCTCTCATCGACTTCCAATGCGTCTTTTGAAAAGTCCGTGCCGATGACGCTTGGCGTGCCTGCATAGCGCGGCCAGTCGCACGGGTTACGCACAAGCCTTGTAGCGCCGTATTTTTCAAAGAAATTTCCCGGCGCGATCGTCTTTGAGATATGCCCTTCGTTGCCCGAATAAACAAATTCCGTCAGCGCCTCGCCGCCGTATTTTGCCTTGATTTCAGTAAGCTTGGCGGCTATCTCTTTTAGCGCTTGATCCCAGCTTATGCGCTCCCATTTACCCTCGCACTTTTTACCGACGCGCTTCATCGGATACATTATGCGATCGGCATTGTATAGGTGCATCGCGTAGGTATGACCCTTGACGCAGACCGTGCCTTGCGTTAGAGGGTGCTTCGGATCGCCCTTGATGCTAACCATCTTGCCGTCTTTGATCTCTGCGATCATCGAACAGGCGTCGCGGCAGTTTCTAGGACAGGTGAGGTAGTGATACTCTACGCCCTGCTCGTTTTTATAGGATTTCGGTTTAAAATCCACCTCAAACTGCTCCATACCAAATAGGCTTGGAGAGGCTCCCGCCGTAGCTAGAGCCGCTCCCGCGCCTTTTAAGAAAGAACGTCTTTGCATCTCTTCTCCTTAAATGTGGGCTTTATTTCATATCGTATATGAAAACTTTATTTTCTTTGCCTTCGCGCGAAAAAACATAGAATTTGCCGTCCTTTACCGCAAGCGCTCTTGCGTTTGCCGCTCCGCTAAAACTATACGCATCCTCAATTGCATGCGTTTGTAAATTTAGCTTTAAAATGGTCGAGAAATTTTTACTCAAAAGATAAACTGCGTCAGGCTGAGCGTCGATGCCCGTGACATAGTATTCGCCTAGGCTCCTGCCCTCTTTTAGCTTTAAATTTGAGCCGATTTGCGGAATGAATTCCTCCAAAATCATCTTGTCATCGCCGTCAAACACCGCCACGCTCCAATAATCCCTCACGTCGTTAGGCACGGACGCAACGATAAATTTATTCGCAGCCGCGTCGTAATCCCAGCCGAGGATATATTGTTGCTTTGCTCGAAGCGTGGAGAAGCGCCCTTTGTTGCCGAGATCGTTTAGCTTCCATTTATCCCAGCCCTCGGTTAAGTGCCTCCACTGGCTGTTTTGCTCCTCTGCACTAAGCCCGTCCGCAGGCTCATAAAAGACGAAGGTTTTATTAAAGCTTATCATGCCGAGCTCATTTTTATACCACGTAGCACCCACGGTCGCCTCCATCTCCATTATAAAATGGCGATCGTGCTTGCCGTATCTAAGCGGCTTTAAATTTTCGTCCGCAACGTAAAATTCGTTATTTTTAGAAACCAGTGCGAACTGCTTTTTATCTGCGTCGTAGTCCGCTCCCGTAATCGGCGCATCGTTTTGCAAGCTTAAGCTTACTTCCGCACTCGGTGCACCGAGCTCCTTCACGCCTTCAAGTGCACCTGCTTTGCTATCGAGATTAAACTCAAACCCAAACGCCAGAGCCGCTAGCGCCGTAAAAATCATCAGCTTTTTCATCTTTTTGCTCCTTAGTTTGGCAGATCCGGAAGCTCCGGATTCCAATCAAATCTAAAATCAAGCGCACTTTGCCAGTGATCTTTTTCCCAAAACCATTTGGCGGGATCAAGACTTAATCTAGCCGGCGTGCTAGAGCCCAGATACGGCGGCGGGCCTGAGACGATGAAAGCCTGTGCGCAGTTTGCGGCGATGATGACGATGAAGATTAAATTTGCAATCTTGCCCAGAGGCAGATAGCGCAAAAACTCGCCGTATTCGCCGCTCGTGCTCTTTTTCATTATCTCGCCCAAATTTTTGCTACATAAAAATATAACCGCCAAAAACGCGATCACGCAAAAATCCACGACGACGACCCAAAGCTGCGTGTGCGCGCCTAAAATTTCAAGTCCGAAGCCCTGCTTTATGTCGAGATAGCCCCCGAACGTCCCATCAAGGCTATAATGGATAAAGCCGTTGAACATCCCCCAGCAAGCCATTAGCAAAAGCGCCGCGACGTAGCCGGGTCTTAGACCATATCTAAGGATAAAAAGCGCGATAAGGCTGATGGCTATCATCGTGATCCTCTCCGCCCAGCACATTACGCACGGGCTATCTCCCATACCAAAGCCTAGTATCAAACAAGCTATGCCGACCGGGAGCGCCACGAGGGCGATGATGGCTAGCGACATTAGATTGAAAAATCCTCGCTCGGCGGCGGGAATTTGATTTTGTTCTAAATTTTGCATATCGCCCTCCTAAAAGTTGCCTACCGGCACGACTACCCATAAATTTACGTAAAATTCCAGTGCGATCAATATCGCGCAGCCAGCTGCCGCGCAGCCCGTAGCTAGATTTTTCCTCTGCGGCTTAAAATATAATATAAGCCCGCTGATCAAAAATAGCGTCAAAATAAGAAATTCCATTTCAAACCGTCCTTTCTTAATAAAATTTAATCCTAAGCATGCTTATTCTTAAAGAAATAATATAATTTTATTTATTAATTCTAGTTTAAAA
>NZ_CALIBH010000133.1 GCF_938045775.1 uncultured Campylobacter sp. | reverse complement strand
GATGCTTCGCCTACTAGCGTAGGTATAGGCTTCGGCTACGATAGGGCGGTTAGAGCAGACGGTAGTAACCGTGTGCTAATCGCCGTAGGTACGCCTAGTACTACTGCGAATACCAATAGTATAGAAAACGAAACTATTACTATCAACCAATATCCGTTCAACCCAAATAACGACAAATCGCAGGAATTCTCCGAGCAGTATTATATAGCTCATAGCGCCTACGCGATCGTTCCCGATCAGGTCGTAATATATACGAGAGATAATGCCGGCAATTTAAGTAAGAATTTTAATCTGCTCTTGAAGTACAACTATCGTCCATGGAGCACTGTTGCAGGTGATGCGAACTCATACAATGTCGCTAGCAGTGCACTACTGGCGGAGGATGTGAGCTTATTTAGGTTCAAGGACGATAACGGCGCTGTTGCGCTTAAACTATGTATGAGAGACGACGGCAGAAATTTTGATCCTGCAGAGTTGGATCTAAACGTTTGTAAAGCACAGGTGGTGTACTAATGAAAACTATGCGAAAAGGCTTCGCTCTAGTAGCGGCCATATTTTTTATCATCATTGTAGCGACTACCGCGATTACGGCGCTATCTATCGCGTCTATGACGGCTCGCGATGTCAATAATATCCAAGGCAGAGAGCAGGCGCTATTACTAGCTCAAAGTGCTACGGAGCTGGCAGTCCTTGCTATGCAAAAGCATCAGTATTTAACTAGCGAACTTATGGATGAACACAAGACAGCAGCGGATTATCCTACTCTAAATACTATCAGGCTAGCATATCCGTCAAATAATGCAGGCGAGAGGATGTTTGATATCACCGTAACATTCGGATATTTCGATAGACAGTTAGGGGCGCCGGACGATAATACTGTCGCTTATAGTAACTTCGGACAAGCTTCTACTGCAGTACGACCTTCCGGCGTAACTGGCGCCGTTCTAAGCCATGCCGCGCTTGTAGATGTAGTAGTAAAATCCAACGTAGAAGTTATGGGCAGACCGCAGATTACATATCATAGGCGTACTATTCAAAAACCATAATGCAAAGGAGAGACGATGAATTTAAATATCGTAGGTAAGCAGTTTGAGCTAACGGAGGCTATTAAAAATTATGTCGAAAACGCATTTGAGACGCTAGAAAAATATAATCTCGACATCATCTCTGGGCGTTGTGTAATTTCTGCTGACGAGAAGCAAGGCAAAAAGGGCTTTGTGGTAGATTTCTCATTAAATTTAGCGCATCAAGATACTATCGTCGTGCGTCAAAAAGATAAAGATCTCTATGCCGCCGTCGATCTCATCGTAGAGCGCGCCTCAAAAGTGCTTCGCAGATACCACGATAAGGTAAATTCTCACAAAAATCGCGACGAAATGAAACAAAACGCCGTAGATAATGCGGTCGGTGCCAATAAGCCAAATTTAAACGATGAAGTTGATGAGATCGTCCCTACCGAGCTGGATCTATATAAGCCGCTAGAGATCGATGAGGCGCTAAATAAGCTTAAAGAAAGTACCGATCAGTTCTTGGTCTTTAACGATATGGACGCTAAAATGCGTGTGCTTTACAAGCGTAAAGATGGTAAATTCGGCTTATTTTAGAATTTTAGAATTTTAGAATTTTAGAATTTTAGAATTTTAGAATTTTAGAATTTTTAAGGCGCGGAATTCTCGCGCCTTTTATTGTTTGAGAGTCGTTGTTTATTTGTTATTATATTATTTTTAATGTAGCCCAAGATAAACAAAATCGCATTTTATAAAATCTTTCTTTTAGGAAATCTTTAAAATTTATTTATATTTGTTCCATATCCATATAAAATTTAAGCAAAAAAAATGTAAAATAGTAGTTAAAAATTATGTTATTGACCGGAGGGTAGTATCATGAAAGTTAAGAGTTTTAGCTTCGCGCCTCTTTTGGCGCTGTTGTTTTGTTTCGTGGCGGGGGCCTTTGCGGATAATAGACCCAATATTAAGATCAATCCCGCCGTTATAGATCCTTGGGAATACCCTGATAGCGGCGTAATCAATAGTAGTGATCCGCATTGGTATTGGTATTCAAGCGGTGAATGTGGAGATGGCGCCGGTCATAATCATTGTGGAACATGGAATTTTAGTGGTATTCGAGATTGGAAAAATCAAACCCCTGTAGTTAGATTTGGCGGTCCCGGTACCTATGTATTTGGAGACTATGCCGTAGCTGGAAATACAGTGCTTAGTTTTGATTGGGACGGAGTTACAAAAGGAGTGGATAAAAACTTTATAGCTGGCGCAAACGGTCATTATTTAAAAGAGGATCCAGATACTTCGGCGGGTGCCTTTTATCTAAATAGCTCCAAATCGACTCTAAAACTACCTAAGGGTATTACTAAAGATGATATCGTTTTTGCAGCTTTGTATTGGCAAGGTAACGTAAGAGAGGCAAGAGAGCTTATCAATGAGGGATGGGATAAATACGTAGGAAATGGCGACGGAGTTAAGTTTGCGAAATGGTATAAATGGGCTAAGCTTAGAATGAAAAGCTCAAAAAGTGCAACAAGTACTGCTCCTATAGATATCCCGAGGGATAGATGTAACGGTGTAGCCGGCTGGAATTATAGGGAGAATGCTAGCTATAGAAATCTTCCTAACCCTCGGAAGGTAGAGATGCGTTTGGAATACGGCTGCTTTGCAGATATTACGGATAAAGTGAAGGCAAACTTTGTTGATTACTCTGATAGTATAGATTTTACCGTAGGAAACATAGTAGCTAGCGATGGTAGGGATAATGCCGGCGCAGCCCTTATTAATGGTGAATTAAAAAATATTAGACTCGGTATGTGGGGCGGCTGGGGTGTAATCATAGTATATGATAAGACCTTGGACTCTAGAAATAAGCTAATGGCGGATTTGCAAAGCCCTGCTAATCCTGTGGGTGTAGCGAAACCATTTACTTACGCAGAAGCTGCAAAATTTAAAAACGATTATTACAAACCTAAAAATGTAACCGTATATGGTGACTTTATAGCTATTACACCTTGGGCGGGCGCAAATGAATCTATAAACGTAAAAGCCGAGTTAAAAGGCTTTTACACTCCTAGGAGCGGTCGCGTTAATGCTAAGCTTAGTTTTTTAGGTTTTGGTGGCGAGGCGAAACTTGGACCTGAAATGAGCGGCAATGATAAGACGAAGGAATTTTTTAGAGTAGAGAATAAAAAAGCGGGCGGTAAAATGGATACTTTATATACTCCTAATGCCGCTTGGTCTAATGGAATAAACGCATTGGCTCAAATCGGAAGCGAATGGTATTCTAATATATTCGGCGGTACCATTATGAGGCTAAGAAGCGAAAATGGTGGATATGCTGCGATACCGGAAATCCTAAGAGGTAAGCATTACGAGGGAGCGGATCAGGCAGCCGCCGTGGATTTAGATGAATTTGATATAAGCGATAAAATGGGCTACGGGCAATCAAGTATAAAGTTGGAACTGGGTGGTACGTATAACTCAACAAACAACCAATCCGATCAAAACTTTATAAGTATGATAGCAATATCAGTAGATCTGTATGTTCCTCAACTATGCTATCAGTATGAGGTATATAACGCCGCTAACTGGGTAAAATTTTTTAGAACCAAAGACGAAGATCCGCAGAATGGCAAAGTTATCGGTAGCAGATATAGTAAGACTGAGATTGACGACAATAAGCCAGAGCAGATCAAAAATCCAGTAGTTGCGGGCGAGCATATCTACTATAGAATGAAATTCGAAAACAGACTAAATGGTGGTAATAGCGAGGATGCTGTAGGTGCAGTAGTGTCAATCGATTTTGCTCAGGCAGGCGCTGCCTATACCAAAGATAGTTCTACTATAAATAATGAACTAGCCATAAACGATCCTATCACTACCACTACAAATACCATACCTGCAGCGGCTGCAGAGAAGCTGGTCTATCTACGCGATGGTCAAAAGGGTGCATATAAGACGATGAAAGATGTCATAAATGGCGGCACCCCAAATGTCACGGACCCTATCTATAATGATAGGCAATTTACGACGCTAGATAATAATGTCTTAAAATTCTATATCGGTGAGGGCGCAGGCGAGATAAAAGCTGGCACGACTACTCCGGTGGGCGGTCTAATGAGACCAGGTAAAGCGGCGTATGGTGAGTTTAACGCTACCGTTAATACCGGTGCAAAAATTCTTCAAGCTCCTACTGTGACATTAAGCTACAAGATGAGTATAGATATCGGTGGCGGTCAGCGAGTCGTCTTAGATATGGATAGTGCCTCTGAACTTGAGCTGTGCGATGCAACGAAGGTTTCTAAAAGTGTTGATATCCAGCCGCTAAGCGGTTTACAGGTAGTAAATAAGAATTTTAGTAATAGCGACGACGATGATAGGCTATATACTCAAATCTCCGATAAACCTTTCGATGCGAAACTCATCTTTAGACCGGATTACGAGAGCCAATATTGTAAGTCTTATGACGATAAAACCGGTAAATGTACAGATTATATCGGTGCGGCTGCGAATTCCAAATACTTTAAAAGGGATCCTCTTACGGGCAAGCTCGTATATATCGGTAGCAAGGATAAAAAGCTTGAGAAATTTGGCTTGGGAGGAAAATTGTATTTGTCTGTCATAAGGGCAAAGAATGCTGCTACTACGTCAGACAAAGTCAGTGAGGATGATAAGAAAAATAGCGTAGTTTATGCATGCCGATCAGTAACTGATACCTTAAAAATTCCGTTTAAGCTAAATGGCGATTCCTATTCTGTAGATAAGGAATTAGATTTTAAAAACAAGAGCATTTTAACTCTAAATAATATAGAGATAGGTGATGCGTATCAAGGTCTTACGTTTATGCTTAGTTATCGTCCTGACGAGCAAGCTACCTCGAGATCCGATTTAGATAAGTATATAAAAGATAAGGACTTAAACAGCGAGGATCCTAAGGCTTACTATCTAGAGCTTAAAAAATGGGAGCTTAAGAAGCAATACGGGTATTGTGAAGCCAATGAAGATTTTGATTGGTGCAATAAAAGTCTGACTGCGGAACAAAAGAAGGATATCTGGGATAATATTATACAAAAGAAGCTGGATGAGCTTAAAAACAGTATAGATGTTGCCAGCAATGAGTTTGGCATTAAAATGTCAAAAGATGGATCATTCCACATATGCGGTAGCGATAACTTCGTGCTTCGTCCTGCATATTTCAAAGTAGATACCGATGCGCTAAATAATTCCGGTAAGTATAGCAAGATCGTAGATACTACCGCTAGTGGCGATATAACTAAAAAAGGCGTTAGTACCGATGTTTATAATCCTACCGAACTTCGCGTGGGTGGTGACTATGAGCAGAACGCAGATATTTTAGCGCACGTAATATCAGCTAGAAGTTACAGCGATAACGGCGTACCTAACTATACTGCAAGAATTGGCGGCGACCTAGGTAATCAGCGCTATCATCTACGTAAAAGCTACGGTACGGATTCCGACGATACTCAAGATATATCGACTAAGATCCGTGGCATCCAGACTTACTTGCGCCCATTCATATCTAATGAATGTGTGGCTAATGTAGATACCCAGTCTTATTATGTCGATAGAAAAACAGCCACTACTACATTAAAACGCGGTGTAAAGCAAGACGGCTGCTACGGCGGTACTGCAGTAGAGTATTCCGGTGCTAAATACAATGCCGAGACAGGCAAATACGAGATCGATCCATCGGCTATCAAAAAGGGCTCTTTTGGCAAGAGTGATGATGTTTCGTGCGTATTAAATGGTACAAGCTCAAAATTCGACGCATCGTATAGAAGAGTATGGGATAAAAATGCCGTAAGCTTATGGGCGGATTTTAATGCTAGAGATATCGTAGAGACTGGAGGTGTAGCGAAATTCAGCGGCAAAGGCAATTCTCAAGGCGCATATTTGATGACTCAGTCTAGAAAAGCCTCTGTGGATAAAGATAAAGAAAATGCCGTCATTTATACTGAAGGATTAGGTGCAAATGCCGATAAAATTTTCAATTACTACAATGTCGGTGATGTACTGGTAAGCGTCTATGATAACTCATGGACGGATGCCTACTCCGATCAGACATACTCTAAAAAGTGGAAGAGTGCTAAATGTATTATCAATTCATCTAGCAACACTCCGGACGCTAAAGGTATGGTAGGTTGCGACGTAGGCATGAGAATTGCTGCCAATAAAGATAAAGCGATAAACGATAATATTGTATTGCGCTACAAGCCGGATCGTATCAGAGTGTCGCTCGTAAGCCTTGATAATGGTATAACAACCGGCGTAGGCGATAATAATATCACGGGCGGGGTATCTGCGTATACATATTTCAATGCTCCGGATATTGAGAATAATGTAGTAATATATGGTAGTGATAACTCTACGCAAAATTTAGCGGTGACGCATCAGATAAGTCAGCTAGCCAAGCTTAAGGTCAATGCCGTAGCGTATCTATCTGACAAAGTTTATAAGGATGTCGTCGCTACGCTTTATGACGGATATAAGCAAGATGTTGGCGGCACTCCTCAAGCCGTGTGCGGATTTTCAAGCGATCTTGATTTTGCGCTAAATTTTGGATTTGATTGCGCTA
>NZ_CALIBH010000132.1 GCF_938045775.1 uncultured Campylobacter sp. | reverse complement strand
CCTTACATCATCGAACTAGACAAGCTAAAATAATCTCTTTTAAATTTTGCGGAGCAATCCGCAAAATTCCACCTCATCCTCTTAGTCTTAGCGATTTTAATTAATCCCGGATTGACCTTTTAATTTCATGCGGGCCATTGCTTTAGAATTTTTATAATCCCGCCGCTTAGCAAAATCTCTTTATCGAACCAGATTTAAAATTTTAAAATTTCTTTGCATATGGAATTTTAAAATTTAATAATCACGGAATTTAAAGCAGGCACAGATCTTTAAAATTTCAGACCACTTTTAAAAGACACGTGCAAAATTCTACTGCAAAATCCGCATTATTCTTTATATTGAAAATAGCATAAAAGCGATAGTATATGAAATTTAAAAGCGAGAAAATATATAAACGAAATCCGCAGCTGGAATTTTAAAATTTTAGGCGGAGCTCTAGATAAAATTTGAAAGCGGATTTTTGTAAAATTCCGCTTGCTATGAAGGGATTCTATCTCTAAGCTCTATGTTGTCCGCTTAGAGCTTGCGTGAAATTCTATGAAAATTAAAATTCCGCTTCTACCCCTGCTCTAGCAAGGCTATTTTTGCTCTCGCTTAGCTCGTACGATGCGCTGAGCCCGACGCTTTGAAGGATCTTATATTTCAGCCCGATCGCGCCGTTAAATACGCCGCTAGAATAATCAAGTCCCTCAACGTCGTATCTGTCCGAATACTTTCTGCTTGCATGATACGAATCGCCGCTAAATCGATGCTCGTACTCAGCATTCGCGAATATCTGCAGATCGCCGAAAGCCTTGATCGCGTAAATTCCCGCGGTGCCGTTTGGCGCGGTTTTTGAAGCGGAGCTAAATTTAAGCCTAGAGATCGCATCCTCGTCCACCCTAATCGCTCCAAGTCCCAAATATGGCTTAATGTAGCCGCTTTCAAATAAGAATTTGTACCCGGCTCTGGTGCTGAAATCCCAAATTTGCGACTTGTATTTTGCGCCATGGATAGCGCCGAATCCGTTGTTGGTTTCAAATTTATGATCGTTCGTCGAATATGTTAAATTGACCGCCAGATCCACATTCTCGCTAAAATCGTATCTGCCCGCCAGACCGAGCTCATAGGATTTGATGTTTTCTTTGACACCGTCGAATTTACCCTCGTACCAAGCGTCTGATTTTTGGTAACCAAATATCACGCCCAGCGTAAGATCATCTACTCTCTTGGAGGCTCCGAGTAAAATTCCGTCGCTCTTGTGATCGTATTTGACGCCACCCGAGCGGTCTTTGTAATCTCCGCCGTAGTTTCCTATCGCGCTTACGTTTACGTTAAACTCCTGCCCGTCGGTATCGGCTAAATTTTTATAAGCGGAATTTCTTGCTAGCTTAGTAAGATCCAGATCGACCTTCGAACGCGGCATCTCGATGCCTATCCGATTGCCTCTTCTTGCGACCTGCGAAAACAGGCTGCCGTTTTTAGGCGTGAAGTTATTGATCGCCAGCATCAGCGCCTCAAAATAGCTCGGCAGATCGTCGTATCCGCCAGGATAGCGGTTCGTATCGGAAGTGATGAATAAATTCGCCGCATTGCGCTCGCGCGACAGCCTTATAATCTCGTCATATTGCTCGGGCGAGGCGTTATAGATGACGTGTAAGATTTTAGCGGAATTTGCGGGATCTTTTTCAAATTCCGAGGTTCTAGGGCGGTAATGGTTTATATACTCATTCGCGCTCACCTCTTGCAGCATCCAAACGTCCGCATAAGGAGCTATGGCGTCGCGCACGCCCCAGCCGTTGTTCGCCAAAACGAGCATTCCTGGATATTTAGTCTTGATATAATTGTAGATATTCGCCATATAGGCGATAGTTGCGGGATTGTTTTCGGTATTAACCTCGTCGATGAAGTATCCTGCGATATTTTCTCTGCCGTAGAAATTTACGAAATTATCGATATCGGCATAGACTAAATTTAGATTTCTAGTAGAATTTTTAGTATAGGTATAGCCTAAATTTGCTATGCCCGCCGCGATATTTCGCTTCATCTGAACCGCGTCTTCGTCTCTTCTGACCAGATATTGCGTAGCTTGATCGCCCGGTATCGCCGCCTCGTAAGAGCCGAAAGCCACATAAGGAACCAGCGCGCCGCCTATATTGGTAATGCCGTTCCAAAACTCGGCATTTACGCCGCTATTGCCAGTCTAGCGAAACGCAGGCATCATAACGCGCTTGATTATTAAGCCTGCCCGAATATGAACCCTTTTTAGCAAAGCCTCTTGCATACTCGAGTTTGATACGAAATGAGCTCTCATACTCGTCGCTCGCGGAGCTATCGCTAGCTGCGTCGCGCCTGCTTAATTTCGCGCCCAAGCTATCCGCAGCGCTCATTACATCGGAACGGGAAGTGTTGTTGGAAAGTGATTTTTGCGCGTTTGCATAGCCCCAGGAATTCTGCTCGCTCGCATAGCCGAACCCTGCTGCACCGACAAGCGCAAGAGATACGATTTTTTTTCAAAGACTTTAGCATTCTGCACCGCTTCAAATAAAATTACCCAAATTCTTAAATTTCGACAAATTTGCGGACGCGCTTTTAAAATTAAAAGCTTTGTCGAAATTTAAAAATTTAGCCGCCTTAAAGACGGCCAAATTTTAAAGCTTATTTTAATGCTGCTTTTGCCTTCTTTGCGACGGTTGCGAAAGCTTCGGGGTCGTTCATAGCCATATTTGCTAAAATTTTTCTATCAAGCTCGATGCCCGCTTTTCTAAGTCCGTTTATAAATTTAGAATAGCTGATGTCGTTTAGTCTGCAAGCTGCATTGATGCGCACTATCCAAAGTCTGCGGAAATCGCGTTTTTTCGCGCGTCTGTCACGGAAGGCGTAAACGAGACTTCTCTCCAGCTGCTCTTTAGCCTTTCTGAAATGTTTGCGTCTTGCGCTATAAAATCCGCGCGCAAGCTTTAGCACCTTGTTGTGACGGCGGCGTCTAACGATGCCCGTTTTTACTCTTGCCATATTAATCCTTTCTTAATCGGCGTCCCTTTGGGGATCTTGCCCTAAAATCCATAAATTTAGGGGAGTTTGAATGACTTTCGTCAAAAACTAACTTCGCACTATTTGCAAAGCATTTTTTTAACCGCAGATACGTTCGTAGAATCGACGTATTGGGCCTCGCGCAAATTCCTCTTGCGTTTTTGAGACATCTTCGTCAAAATGTGGCTGCGAAACGCCGAGCCTCTTTTGATCTTGTTTTTGCCCGCTTTAAAACGCTTGACGGCACCGCGCACGCTTTTCATCTTTGGCATGGTCGTCCTTTTTTTAAAGTGAATGGGAAGTATATAATAAAGTTTCTTTGAAAAATTTGAATTTTAGCAAAATTTATGAAAATGCAAAACGTTGCATCGAAATTGATATAATTATTGTCCATAGCAATATTTTCAGATTTATATCGTTTTTATAAATTTAAGCAGTTGAATAAAATTTTCCCTTTTTAATACAATTAAAACTATAAAACTTACTATTATTGAGCAAAACGCATAGATGCCAGGCAATATATGAGATATAGCAATAAAACAAATACTGCAAAAAAATTCCACAACAATATTATAAAAATTTACACTTTTTATAAATTTTTTCAGACCATAACTCAATGCGATATATTTGGCAAAAAGAGATAAAAACAGGCAAAACATTATGATAAATATATCATTGCAAAAATATACAATAAATCCAATAAATACTGAAAATATAATCAAAGAAATTAAATTTACACGAAGCATTTGTCCTTCTTTGCGTAATGCCTTAAAATATGAATTAGTAAGAAGGAGCGTCTTACCTTCGCATAGCAATATCGTAAAAATTATCGGCATATAATTTAAAACGTCCGCATATTTAGGTAGCCAAGCGCCCAGTAGAATTTCTACAGGATATGCAAATAGAAATAAAAATACAAATATGATTGATAGTCCATCATCTAAAATTTTAAAAATTTCGTTTTGTTCGCAAGTTTTTTTAGTTCGTAATATTGGGAATAAGATCGCCGAGAATGCATTGATAAAAAATAGAGCAAAATTCAGTAACGACAATATAAGTGAAATTTTACCAAATAAAACGATGCTAAATTTCCATGCAATCATAGATCTTGCAATAAATATCAAAAATATATTGCAAAGCGCAGAGATTGTTAATTTTATACCTATTCGCATATTTTTATATATATAAAATAAGCTATCTGTAAAAGGAGTCATCTTTACTTTAAAAAGATCCCTACATAAAAAACAAATATAAACAAGCGATATAAATCTGGCAAAAATAAATGAAAATATTAAAAATTTAGCTTTATCGAAATCCACGAAATAAACTGCTGATATAGATGATAAGACAAAAATTCTTTCTATAAACAAAACGAGTATTGACTTTTTTATCTCATTTACACTTTGCAAAAGATTATATAGAAATGATCTTGGCACCGTGATAGCACCCGAAATAGCAATATATAAAAATAACCTTTTATCGAACGAAAACGCACAAACCGTAAAAAATATAATTAGGCATTCTAGAATATATAAAATCTCCATCGTACAAATTTGAGATTTTAGAGTTCTTTTAGAAATAAATTCATATCGCCTACCGCCATATCTTAGATATATGCCATCAGATAGTCCAAAATGTAAAAATTCTACGTAATTGGCAAAAAATATAAATAATTGATAGTATCCAAAGCTTTCTAAAGATAAAAGCTTCGGCAGAACTAAGATCGATACTGCGGATACAAACGCAAAAAATATCTGCGCTAGCACCATATATGAAATTTTAGATAGCAAATTCCGTCCTAAATCGTCTTTTGCATAAATTTAACTATTAAAAGGCCTAGCTTTTTTGGTATCCACATCGCGCTAACCGTGAATATCCAAAAAGAAGGGAATTTCTTATAAATTTTATATAAATTGCGAAAGCAGTTTTCGTTCCTAACCGCAGAAAGGCCGTTTCGTATCCTAATTATATTGGCGGGATAATAATATATTAAAAGCCTTTTTCTAAAAATTTCAAGCACGAAATCTGCGTCAAAATTCTTTTCAATAGTGATTAAGGTATCATTTAGATTTGTACCAAATACTTCTGAAAAATTATATCTTCCACTATTAAACTGCCTTGCTGCATAAATTTTATCAAATACCACGACTTGCTTATCAGACAAAATCGCGCATGCGATATTCCAATAAAGCTGCACGAGATTGTTATTTGCTATCACGTCTAAATCGATTCTATCAAATAAACTTTTATTTACTATATTAGAAGTTATAAAAGTTAAATTAGTATGGGCTTCTTTTATAAACTCCGCTTTATTATTATCATAAATTTTAAAATTATTAAATTCTTTAAATTCTGCCGGCTTAATTTTGTCTATGAAATTTTGTGCCTTTAAATGAATGATACCTAATTTCGAAGAAGAATCCAGTATCCGCATTAAATATTTAATCGTATCATCAAACACTAAATCATCATCGCCGAATATCCATATATATTTTCCGCGCGACAAAGAAATCGCTTTTTTGAAATTATTATCTGGACCAGTATTTTCACTATTTTTTATATATTTTACAAGTCCGAAATCAATATATTTTTTTGCAATATCCGAAGTTTTATCACTGGAAGCATTATCTAAAATTAAAATTTCAATATCTTTTCGCTCGCTTTTCTGCACGCTTTTACATAAACTATTTAGACTGATATCTAAAAATTTAGCCCTATTATAGGTCGGTACTGCAATACTTAAAAGTATTTCTTCATTCAAAATTTATTCTCTCTTTTTCAAAGACCAATGGACGATTTAACACCTGCGTATAGATTGCCCCAATGTATTCGCCTATTATACCGATAAAAAATAAAATCCCCGATGAAACAAATGAAAAAAGTATTATGAGAGGTGCAATGCCTACGTTCATCTCGTCCCAATAAATTAGCTTAAGTATAAAATACACAAGTCCCACTATTATGCTTAAAATACCGGTTATAATGCCTATAAAGGTTGCAAGCCTAAGCGGCACTTTGGAATTGCAGATTATGCCAAGTATCCCCATATCATAAAGCGTGTAGAAGTTGTTCTTAGTGACTCCTTTGATTCTCACGGGTTGATCGTAAGGAATTTTAGCTACTCTATAACCTGCCTCCGCTAGCATTCCGCGAAAAAACGGATATGGGTCATGCATCTGTCTAAGAGCCACTATCACTTTTTTATCAAAAAGTCCAAAGCCGGTAAAATTCTTAAAAATTTCGATCTCAGATAGCTTTGATAAGAGCTCATAATAGCACTCTCTGATTTTAAACATCACGCCGCGTTCCTCGCTATCTCGCTTAATAGCCAAAACCAAGTCGTTGCCCTCCTGCCATTTTTTTATAAACTCTGGTATCATCTCGGGCGGATCTTGCAGATCGGCTACGATAGAGATCACCGCATCTCCGTCTGCGCCCAAAAGCGCATAGGTAGGAGATTTTATATGACCGAAATTTCTAGAATTTACGATGATTTTTAAATTTTTATCATCCTTTGCAAGGCGTTTTAAAATTTCAACTGTTCTATCAGTCGAAGCATTATCGATAAATATATGCTCGTAGGCATACTCCGGAAATTCGCCCATAACTTTTTTTACGCGCGCATAGACTTCCTCTACATTCTCCTCTTCGTTAAAGCAGGCAGTAACTATACTGATTTTTTTCATATCATCTCCTAAAGACGAAAAATTTATTTAATAAAAATGATACCGCGGCCAGCGGGATCAAAAGCACAAAACCGTTTATATACATATTTTCGAAACCAAGCCGCTTAAAAAGCCATAGAAAAAATATATTTAAAAGATAGGTTATAACATAGACCAAAATAAATTTAAAAATAAGTCTATTATCGTTGCTGCCGAACACTAGCCCGCCTATGGTTTTAAAGTTAAACAATACGCCAAGTATCGTAGAAAGCAACACGGCAAGAGGATAATATAGACCCAGATAGATAAAAAGGGCAAATAGACCGTAGCCAAAAACAGTATTTAATATACCAACTAAGAGGAATTTTATAATTTGAATATTCAAGCTATTTCCCCTTAATTAAAAAAATATCAATTAGTTTTTTATATTGTATTTTTCTTAAAACTTTTACTATAATGAAATTTAAAATAATGCAAATTGTTGCACCTAAAAAATAATAGACAATAGATTGATAAGGCTTCATAGAATATTTAGATTGCGTAACCATAATTATCCAACCTATGTAAAAATGATTTAAAAAAATATTAAGGCTTAATAGCCCTAAATTATTAAAAATTCTTTTTTGGAATAAAGTTGCCAACAATGATTTACTACTAAAAGAGAAGCTAAGAGATATAGATAAAAACAATATTATAATAAAATCAGTATTATTTGGTTTACGCGTAAAAATGATAAGATAAAAGATTGCGGTATATAAAATAAATTCTAATATAGCGATCAAAATAAGTCCTATTGTTGTAAAATTAATAGAATTAATTTTTTCTGTAGCAAAATATAAGCAATAACCCAAAGAAATATCTGCAATAGCCCTAATGAGTCCGATATGAATGAATCCTCCAAAAATAGGCCCCATAATGACTCCTATATAATTGTATTGATATGCTATCGATCCAAATGAAATCAATATAACAAGTGGAGCAATGAAATTTATAAACATTTTTTGATTTTTAAGTATAATTGGAAGCAATATGGATATAGAGCCTATCATAGCTGATAGATACCACATAACGCCAGTTATAAATCTTACAGGAAAACCCCAAATTTGCAATAATAATATATCTCCTATTGTCAATGCCAGCATGCCCGATATGGACGGTACTTCATTCCAAGCAAATAAACATATGAAAATAAAGCCTATCGCAATAGCCACAAGGTATTCTAAATAAAATACCTTTATTTTTCTCACTATATAATTTCTAGTGATAACAAATATATTTTCATTAAGCTCAAAATCATAAAATTTTTTAGCCATGAGCCAACCAGTTACTAAGAAAAAGAATTCCACGCCTATATATCCTATAGGCAGTATAGGAAAAACTGCCAGCTATAATGTATTAATATTATAATGGCAAAAATAAATTTTAAAAAATCTATAAAACCATTTCTTTTAGAATTTTCAGAAATTTTATTTTCTCCTATATACATCTATCATATTTCCTTTTTCAACCAAAATATAATCTTCCCTGACCTCATTAAATAGCTTAGATAATACCTCTAATTTTGGTATTCTCTGCTTAACATTTTCATTATACCAATATTCATCATATAGGTCAAAAAATCGCCTTTCTCGTATTTCTGCCTTATAGTCTCTATCTATATCGGCATCTACATATAAAATATCGGCTTTATTTTTTATCAAATTTAAGACTTCATTATATTCTATGTCCGATACTAGAAAAGAGCGTAACTCAAAATACTTTAATCCGCTATATCTTTTACTAAAAAACTGTAGTATATTATCATATTTTGATATCATATATATCTCTTTGGTATCGGGCGAATACTTATTTATAAGATTAATAGAGCTTTGAAATTTATCAAAAGGATATGTAGTAATTATCCCTCCGGCTCTTTCATGGTTCCATTTATAGATTTTATGCGTTTCAAATATTTTTTCATAATTAAAAATTTCCTTAATATAAGACATTGAGAATTTAGCATATGTTATTATGCATATAAATATGCATAATATAGAGATCACCTTTTTAGCCTTATCCGGAAATAAATTCAAAATTATAATAAAAGGAAGGGCGGCAATGAAAAAATTAACGGTAGACAAGTCCACTCTCCAAACCGTATAAGTATAAAAAAATCCTGTATAAAATAGCAAAAATAAATAGCTTAATAAATATTTACTATCTTGCAATTTCTTATAAAAAAATATAAATAATAGCCATTGAATAAATATCACCGACAATACCGCGAGCAATAAAGTAGAAGGAATATTAAAAGAGTAAAAACCATCTAAAAAGTATTTTATTGATGGATTTTTCATAAATGGATATTTTATATATATTATTGTCCCCAAAATGGTATAAATGAGTATAAAAAATATTTTTTCGGCATTTACGAGTTTTCTATTTTTTACAGCAATTATTCCATATTCTACAATAAGTGCACCTAAAAGTGATATAAAAATATATAGACCAAAATCATTAGCCATCAAAATGGAAAGCAACGCTAGCAATACACATATTACTTTAAACATGAAATTAAAATTTCCAAATTTTGAGGCATAGAATAAAAGCAATACTATCGTCAAATCAAAGAAATGCCTAGTATCGAAATTTGTAGGACCATAATGATAAAAATAATAAGATATGGAAAAGAATTTAATACTTAGCAAAAATATAAAAATAAGCCTTATCAAGTCATTTTTAAAAAATAGAAATACAAAACCAACCGCTATGACATAATAGATCATACATACTATATTTTTCGTCTTTTCAAAATTACTAACGCTTATGCCTCCAAGCTGTTCCATTATAAAATTAATAGGGTATAGACTTAAAAATCCATATTGAGAAAAAATTTCCGATTTATCCCTATCTAGATCTAGCTCATTTATAGGATTTAACATAAATGGGGTTTCTTCCCAATAATACCTACTAAGAATCTGCATATTTTGTTCAAAAATATTATATGCTATGAAGTCAGTTTTTTCTTTAAGCTTACTTAGAGTATCTGCGCCAAACATAGGATAAGAATGCGAAAATACATCTAAACCGTATCTATTTATGCTATTTATGCTATTTGTCTCTCTGGCTTCATAATAAGTAAGATTAAAGTCTTTATTATAGCCTATATTTTCTATATGAGTTCCAAATTTTTTAAAAGTATCTGCGCTAATATGCCTATAATAAGGATCAAAAATCAAAAACTTTGGGTTATTATGAAAACTAAATCCATTTTTACCAGATAAAAAGATATTGTCGTATGAATTGAATTTATAATTTATATTATTGGGGTCAAAGCACAGGTTTTCTGTAATATATTGATCATTCGAAACTATTTTATTACCATCCAATATCGTCTGCTCATCTATATATCTAAATTCGTTTGCAAGCTTAAAATCCGAAAAAATACCATAAAAGTAAAATGAAATTTGTATAATTATTAAAATTGCTATGGCTACTTTGGCACAAAGGTAAAAATTGAGATCCTTTATTTTAAGCAAAGCGCTATTCATCGATATCGTCTTTATAAATTTTATACCATAAAATCAAAGAAAAAAAAGCAGAGATAATAAAAATATAAAATAGATAAAAATTAAATATAAATATCTTTTCGTGATTCATAAAATAGTAAACCCATTTAAAATAATTGTATTTATCTTCAGTAGGATCAACGTAAGCAATAAAAATCTTTTTTCCTATTTTGTAAATCAAACACATAGCAATACAAAATAACAAAGATAGTTTTAAGACGGCTTTATTGGACATATATTTTTCTTTCTAAATTCTACTACTTAATTGAATTATATTTTAGCTTTTTGCTGATATAAATTCTTTAATTACTTTTATGATGTATTCTATCTTCTCATCGCTCATTCCGGGATATACCCCCACCCAGAAACTATCGTTCATTATCTTATCGGTATTTTTTAGCTCGCCTGAAATTTTATAATCTACCCCGCGTTTAAGATCTGCAAATAACGGGTGCTTGATCATATTGCCCGCAAATAAATTTCTTGTTTGCACGCCCGCCCTCTCTAGATGTTCGCTAAGCTCGTTTCTACTAAATTTTGCCCCGTCTGCAACCGTCATCATAAAGCCGAACCAACTAGGCTCGGAATGCGGCTGAGCTTTAACTAAAATAAGCTCCTTTATAGCTTTCAGCCCGTCATAAAGCTTTTTAAAATTTTGCCTACGATGCTGCACGAAGCTAGAAAATTTATCTATCTGAGCGCATCCCACGGCAGCTTGCATATCGGAGGCTTTTAAATTAAATCCGAAGTGCGAATAAACGTATTTATGATCGTACCCGAGCGGTAGCTCACCAAATTTTTGCGAAAAGCGCCTGCCACAGGTATTATCTACGCCGCTCTCACACCAGCAATCGCGTCCCCAATCACGCATACTTAGCATAATTTTTTTAAGCAGCGGATTGTTTGTGTATGTAGCGCCACCCTCACCCATCGTCATATGATGAGGCGGATAGAAGCTGCTCGTACCTATATCTCCCCATGTGCCGGTCGGCTTGCCCTCATATAGCGAACCCAGCGCGTCGCAGTTATCCTCGATAAGCCACAAGCCGTGCTTATCGCAAAATTCCTTTACGACTCTTATATTAAAAGGATTTCCCAAAGTGTGAGCCACCATAACCGCTTTTGTTTTTGGGCTAAGCGCAAGCTCAAGCTTTGTGTGATCTATATTAAAATACTCAAGTTCCATATCGACAAAAACCGGAACGGCACCGTATTGCACGATAGGCGCAACCGTCGTAGGAAAGCCCGCCGCGACAGTTATGACTTCGTCGCCCTTCTTTATGCGACGCTCTTTTAGAAGCGGCGAGGTGAGCGCGAAAAACGCGAGCAGATTCGCGCTGCTTCCGCTATTTACCAAAAACGCCCATCTAACGCCAAGCATTTTGGCAAATTCCTTTTCAAATTTTTTAGAATATGCGCCGTATGTAAGCCAGAAATCAAGCGAGCTATCTACCAAATTTATCATTTCGTGCTCGTCGAAAACTCTGCCTGCGTAATTTACACGACTCTTGCCCGGCTCAAATTTAGCGTGCTGCGCCGGCTCATGAACCAATTTATAATACTCTTTCGTCTTTTCTAAAATTTCAACTTTTAATTCCTGTGGCGTCATTTTTTACCTTTCCAAATTTCATTGATTTTTCTCAAATATGGGTCTTTTTTAATCGTCTCTAAATCTAAGTTGGCAAAATTTTGCTTAAAATATTTGCGAATTTTGCCGATCGCTTCTGAATGCGGCGTGAGCTTAAACCTGCCTCCCATCTCGGATTTTAACAGGCTATTGTCAGAAGTGTATTCGTTATTTAGCCCCGCATTCATCACGATTATTTCGGATTTGAAATCGCTTGCCTCATTTACGAGCGCGGCTAGGCTAAGCAGATCGATTTTCACCCCGCTGCTTGCATTGTAAATTTTATGTCGTGCATCATTTTCTATATAAAATTCCACTATGTTTAGCAGATCATCAACATACATATAATCAAAAAATACGTTTTGATTGATCGTGATGGGTAGGTGCAGTAGGTTTTTTACTACGGCATTTGTAATAAATTTATAGCGGTAATTCTCCATTTCGCCGTAAATTCCAAATAAACGAAGCTGGATAATGTTATTCGCGCAATCCTCGATATAATGCGAAGTAATAGCTTTATAAAAGCCGTATTCATCGAGCGGAAGCGCCTTTTTATAATCATCTTCGCGAGCATTTATGATCGGCTTGTTTTTGCCATATTCTGCACCGCTGCCAAACGATATGATCTTTGCGACCCTATTTTTTTGCTTGGCGATATTGAAAAAGATTCGTAAATTATACTCGGTCACATTTGTCATATCCAGCGTATCACGACCGCCGCCGTGATTAGCTAGATGAACGATAGTATCGATTTTATGCGCACGGACAAAATCGTCAACTGCGATTTCGTCAGTCAAATTTAGCTCGCTACTTTTTGGAGCGAAAACATTAAAATTACTATTTAGCGCAAGATGCTTTTTTAGATGCGAGCCGATAAAACCGCCGCCGCCTGTGATGAAAAGATTCATCTAGCGCTTAGCCTTTTTTCTAAATCTTCTATACGCTGTTCATCCTCGGCTTTTATTCTTGCATAAAATCTTCTTTTTGATTTTAGCCATAATAGTTCAAATTTTAGCGCCGTATCAATTCCTTCGCGCGGATTAGCGTCAATAGAATCTATGGCAAAAACCACTTTGCGGGTTTCATATTTGTCTATCAAATTTTCTGCTTTTAAGGTCTTGATAAAATCAATAGATTTGGCAGTAATGTTTCCTCCCATTGCAAATTTTAAACCTTTTACCTTTACCGCGCGAGATACTTTCTGAACGGCATTTAAAACCTGCTCGCTATCTACATCTTTTTTGCTCAAACCACATGATTGTGCAAAATCGCTTCTGCCGAATGTAATACTCCTTAGTAGCGAAATTTTTTCTAATTTTAGAATTTCATCTATATTTTCTACTGCGGTTTTCGTCTCGATATTTATAGCAAAATCTACATAATCTCGGTTGTCTGGATTTATTAAATTTTCTATAACTCCTAGATATTTATAAACGGCATATGGAGTCTCTACCATAGGCGCGATAAGCCCTTCTACGCCTAAAATTATACCGTTATAAATATCAGTAACCGCTTCGGCTCCGCCGATTTTTAAAATGATAGGCAAATCTGCTCGATTGGCAATATCTCGCAAGCGCATCATCTCCTCCATACGGCTTCCCTCGGCCTCAAATTCCGCTTTTAACTCAAATACGCCATATTCGTTTTTAAGCCTTTTAAGTACGTCTATCATCTCAAATTCATTTATATTCATACCTCTTCCTCCAGTACGCTTAATATCATTTTAATATCGCCTATATACTTACTATTCCTCTCTACATATCCCCAATCGGGCTGTAATAACTTAAGTCTTTTTATGTGCTCACATTTTTTTAAATGCATTTCTGAGTCATCTATAAAAATCCCGCTATCGCCATCTTTTAAAATTGAATTTATTATATTAGCTTTTGAATTAAATTTAGCAAATATATCTGCCCCCAATATATTATCATTATTTATAAATTGAATATTAAATCTTTTGGCTAAATCCAATACAGTTTTACTATCTTTAGTAGTTACAATAAAAGTCTGCCGATTCAGTTTCATATTTGATAGCTCCAATAAAAACGGATATGGCCTATTCAAAGCCAACCAATTTTCATAGTTATTTGCTTTTAACTTTTTACGAGTCTCAAAAAAGTCTTTTTCAAATTTTTTAGCTTCATCGTTATAATCAAAAGCTAAAAGTTTTTTATTGTTATTAGTTATAGCTGTCATAACGAAATAATAATTCCATGCCGGACCTACAATAGGTCTGAATTTTAAAAATTCAGCATATTGCTTTTCATCAAATTTTTGCCTTAAAAAACTTGGCGTAGATCTACAAACTTCATAGGCTTCACGTACAGTATCAAAAAGGACGCCATCAAAGTCCAAAAATAAAAATCTCATATCAATCCAAAGGCTTTACTATCATATTTTTATAAAATTCATCTCGAGGTAAAAATGGGGCAAGATCCTCCAACGGTTTTGATATCATAGTCCCATCCCGGAGCTTCATAGATGCAACTTTTGGTCCTATGGCTTCATTCGGCGGCAGCATCACTTCGCAAAATACCGGTCCCTCGCATGATAAAATTTCATCTATTTTTGCATTGGCATCATCATTATTTTTAATTTGAAATACTTTAAAGCCATAAATTTTAGCGAGCGCCTTCATATCCGGTATACTTACACCACTTATAGGACTTTCGCCGACAAAATTGTTATTGAAATAATTATGTTGAGTTATGCGTATAGAGAGGTATCCATTATTGTTATACATAAAAATTTTAACGGGAAGCTGATAATGGATAATAGTTTGCAATTCCTGGATATTCATCTGAATGCTTCCATCACCGGTTAAGCATATAGTTTGTCTTTTATTATTTGCTACGCATGCACCAATTAGTGCCGGCAAATCATAGCCCATAGAAGCACATCCGACATTTGCAAAAAGCCTATCACCCGCTCGTACCAGATAGCTCTGAAATGTTGATGTATATGCTATTCCATTGCCGGTAAGCAAGAGAGAATTTTTTGGTAATTTCTCCGAAAGTAATCTTGGAAAATAATATGAACTGACATAATTCTTCTCTTTCAATACGGATTTATCAAAAACAGGATATTTCATTTTTATTCTATTACAATATTTAAGCCAGTCTCTAATTTCCAGATTTAAATCTCTAATTTTTTCTCTAAGATCGTTTATAAAAACCTTTGCATCGGATTTAATTTTTATATCCGGAATAAAAGTTTTTTTATTAAGTTCATTTTCATCTATATCAATCATAATTTTTTTGGCTTCTCGCGCAAAAAATTCCCAATTAAAGCTCAAAATTCTAAGATTTAATCTTGTACCTAATACTATTACTAAATCACTATTTTGAATTACAAAATTTCCGGCCCTCTCACCTAAAATTCCCGGCCTACCAAAAAAATACTTATTTGAAGTCTCTATTAAATCAACTCCTGAAATAGCAGTCAAAACAGGGATTTTTAGCTCGTCAATCAAGGCTCTAAAATCATCTTTTGCATTGGCCAACCTCACTCCGTTACCTACAATGATGACGGGGCGTTTAGCAGCTTTTAATGCATCTAGAACCTGCGGGATTTTTGTGTCGAATTTTGGCTCTTCTGGAATTTTAAATTCTACCAAATCTGCTTCGTCCACCATCGCGCCTTGTATATCTAGCGGCACATCCAGCCATACGGGTCCGGGTCTGCCGTGCTTAGCCTCATAAATAGCTTTTTGCAGATGAAATTTTATGCTATTTTTATCCGTTATCATTACGGCGTATTTTGTGATAGGCCTTACGATGTCAACGATATTAACCTCTTGATCGCCGAGCTGACGTAAATTTAACTCGGGTTGCGAAGCAATGGTCGTTTGAAATTTAACCTGCCCCGATATGATCATCGTAGGGATCGAATCCACCCAAGCACCGTAAACGCCGGTAATCGCGTTTGTCCCGCCAGGGCCTGTGGTAACATACGCGATACCGATCTTATTTGAGACGCGTGCATAGCCTTCTGCGGCTATCGCGCAAGCCTGTTCGTGATGGTTACAGACATACTCTAAATTTTCATTTTTGCCAAGCGAATCTATCAGGTGCATATTGCCACCACCTGAGACCATAAATACGGTCTTTGCAGTATCTTTATGCTCGGCTATAAATTTTGCTATAAAATCGCTAACTTTTATCATCGCATCATCTCTTTTACGTAGTCGTTTAAATTTTGCTCGGTATCGATCGCGCCGTTTTCGTAGAAATTTTTATACCATTTTACAGTTTTTTCAAATGCCGTTTCGCTATCCCAAACGGGCTTCCAGCCAAGCAGCGCATGTGCTTTAGAGCAATCAAGCTTCAATAAATTTGCCTCATGAGGCTGGTTTATGTCGGAATTGATTTGAAATTCTATCTTATCCCAATATCGCTTGGCGCTTTTTAGTACATCAAGCACCCTAATCGCGCCATCATCGCTAGGACCGAAATTCCATGCGCTGCCGAATTCCTTTCGCCCTTCAAGCAACTTTTGCCCCACAAGCAAATATCCGCCAAGCGGCTCGAGCACGTGCTGCCAAGGGCGTGTCGCATGCGGATTGCGGATCGTTACCGCTTCATTTTTAGCTGCCGCGCGCATCACGTCGCAAATCAATCTGTCTTGCGCCCAATCCCCGCCGCCTATGACATTACCCGCACGACATGTGGCAAGCAGCGTTTGATGCTTTGTGCCGTAATCTTTTTCGTTAAAAAACGAATTTCGATATGAACTAGCCAAAAGATCCGCGCAGCCTTTCGACGAGCTATATGGATCATATCCGCCCATAGGATCGTTCTCACGATAACCCCAAACCCACTCTTTATTTTCATAAGCCTTATCGCTGGTAATATTCACGATCGCGCGAACGCCCGCCTTTCTGCAGGCTTCAAAGACTTTTAATGTGCCTATGACATTGGTTTCGTAGGTTGTGATGGGATCGGCATAAGATGGACGTACGAGCGCCTGAGCGGCAAAGTGAAATACAATGTCGGGTTTATAAGTCGTAAACGCCTCGTCTAATTTAGCAAGATCTCGTATGTCGGCGATTACCTGGATGATATTTAAATTTAAAAGTCCTATATGATTTGGCTCTGTAGGCGCCGGAAGCGAATACCCTATCACTTTCGCGCCCAAGCGCTGCAGCCATAGACTAAGCCATGAGCCCTTAAAGCCGGTATGTCCGGTAAGCAAAACTGTTTTGCCCTTATAAATTCCGGAGTATAAATTTTGCATTTCTTGTGTCGTTATTGCGTTGTGCATCCGCTACCACTTTTTCCATGGAGCGCTACCGCTATCCCATAGTTTTTCTAATACTTGCTTATCACGCAAGGCATCCATCGGCTTCCAGAAACCACAGTGCTTGAAAGCACAAAGCTCGCCGTCTTTAGCCAAATTTGAAAGCGGAGCTTGCTCGAATACCGTAGCATCACCATCAGTAATATAATCAAAAACCTTAGGCTCGCATACGAAAAAACCTGCGTTTATCCAATTTCCGTCACCTTTAGGTTTTTCAAAAAAAGATGTAATTAAGCTTGAATTATTAATATCTAAAGCACCGAATCTACCTTCTGGCTGAACTGCAGTCATAGTAGCAGCCTTGCCATGTAATTTATGAAATTTTACTAACTCGTCTATATTCACATCACTAACACCATCACCGTAAGTAAGCATGAAACTCTCATCTCCTACATATTCCTGAGCTCGTTTTATCCTACCGCCAGTCATTGTATCTAGCCCAGTGTCAATCAGAGTAACCTTCCAATCTTCGCTTAATGTTTTATGAATTTTCATATTATTACTTTTTATATCAATCGTTACATCACTTCTATGCAAGAAGTAGTTTGCGAAATACTCTTTTATATAATAACCTTTATAGCCAAGAAGCACCACAAATTCATTAAAGCCATAGTGGCTATAGATTTTCATAATATGCCATAATATCGGTCTGCCACCAATCTCAACCATTGGCTTAGGTCTGATGCTAGTTTCTTCGGCAAGCCTAGTGCCAAAGCCGCCAGCTAAAATTAAAACCTTCATATATTCATTTCCTTTGTTTACTTCCTTTATAGCAAGTCGTCGTAGAGAGAATTTATTTGTTTTTGATTTTATCAAAATAAAACTTAGATAAAAATAATGATTAGATAAATTTTAAACTCCCTCACCTTTTATTTCTAATGTAATATTCTTTAACCAGGAGCAAACTTAAAATAGTGGAATTTTAAAATTCCACTATTTTATCGCTGCGATTTTTATAGCATAGCTAAATTTACTCTACGCCTTCTTCGGCGTGATCAGCATATTTACGTAGCGGCCCTCCAGCGCGGGCGCCTTATCGCGGTCGGCAACTTCTGTAAAAAATTCGTCCCAAATTTTATTGAGCAAATTTACGCCGATTTCCGGGCTCGACATCTCGCGCCCTTTTAAAAATACGCGAAGCTTGACATGTTTGCCGCTACTAAGGAATTCTTTCGCGTGTTTTACTTTGTAATTAATGTCGTTTTGAGCGATTTTGGCGGACAGCTTGATCTCTTTGATCTCGATGATTTTTTGCTTTTTTTTCGCCTCTTTGAGCTTTTTTTCCTGCTGATAGCGAAATTTGCTGTAGTTCATGACCTTGCAAACGGGCGGCTTTGCATCGGGCGCTATCAAAACCAGATCCACACCCTCTCGCTCGGCGATTTGCAGCGCCTGCGCCTTTGAAATTATGCCGTAAACCTCGCCGTTGTCGCCTATGCACCTGACTTCGCTAGCCGGAATGTCCTCGTTTAGAAAAACCTCTTTGCCTCTGCTCAAAAATTCACCTCGTTTAATTTAGCTTTTACGAAATTTAAAAACTCATCCAGCCCTAAATTTCGCTGTTCGCGTGCCCTACGATCGCGTAAAGCCACGCTGCGAGCCGAAACTTCATTATCGCCTAGGACGATGATGAGCGGCACCTTCTGCTTTTCAGCCGTTCTGATTCGTTTATTTAGCGTTTCGTTTCTATCTAAAATTTCGCCGTCTATGTCCGCCGCGCGCAGCAAATTTAAAATTTCTTTCGCGTAACTTGCGTGCGCCTCGCCGATCGGCACGATCGATACCTGCGTAGGACATATCCAAAACGGAAGCTCGCCCGCGGTATGCTCGAGCAAAATCCCCACGAAGCGCTCGAAGCTTCCCAAAATCGCGCGATGCAGCATCACGGGCTGCTTTTTTTCATTATTTTCGTCGATATAGCCAAGCTCGAAGCGCGCAGGCAGGTTAAAATCGACCTGCACCGTGCCGCACTGCCATTTTCGCCCGAGCGCGTCGGTGATTTTGATATCGATTTTAGGTCCGTAGAATGCGCCACCGCCCTCATCTAGACCATATTTTAAGCCCTTTTCGTCAAGCGCGTCTTTTAAAGCCTTCGTCGCGATATCCCAAACCTCGTCGTCGCCGACCGCCTTTTGCGGTTTGGTCGAAATTTCAAGTTCGTATTCAAATCCGAAAGCTTTCATTAAAAGCTCGACGAAATCTAAAATTTCATAGACGTTTTCTTTGATCTGGTTCGGCATCACAAACAGATGCGCGTCGTCCTGCGTAAACTCGCGCACGCGGAAAAGCCCGTGCAAGACGCCGCTTTTTTCGTGGCGGTGCACGACGCCGTACTCGCAAAATTTAAGCGGCAGATCGCGATATGAGCGGATCTCGCTTTGATAAACCTTGATGTGACCGACGCAGTTCATCGGCTTGATGCCGTATTCTTGATCCTCGATCGTCGTAAAATACATATTTTCTTTGTAGTTGCTGTAGTGCCCGCTGATCTTCCATGCGTCGGATTTTAAAATTTCAGGGCCGCGCACCGGCTCGTAGCCGCGCTTGCGAAGCTGTCTGTAAAGGCGCTCCTCGAGCTTTATGCGCATCCTCGTGCCCGCAGGAAGCCAGATCGGAAGTCCCGCGCCGATCTGCTCGTCGAAGGTGAAAAATTTCATCTCGGCTCCGAGCTTTCGATGATCACGCCTCTTAGCTTCCTCTAGCATCGTAAGGTGCTTTTTAAGGCTATCTTTATCGGCAAATACGACGCCGTAGATGCGAGTTAACATCTCGCGCTTCTCGTCGCCGCCAAGATACGCTCCCGCGATGCGCGTAAGAGCAAAATTTTTCAAAAATTTCGTATTTTGCACATGCGGGCCGCGGCAGATATCCTCAAACTCGCCCTGCGCGTATAGGCTAACCGGGCCTTCGGGGATGCGCTTTAAAACCTCCTGCTTAAGATCGTCGTTTGCATATTTTTTCGCGACCGCCTCTTTAGTGGAGGCTATCTTTTTAATCTCTAAATTTGCCTCGGCGAGCGCGCGCATCTTTTTTTCGATCGTCTTTAAGTCCTCTTCGCCGAGCTTCTCGCCGTTATCTTTGCCGACGCGCATATCATAGTAAAACCCATCTTCGATCGCAGGCCCTACGAAAAATTTTGCGCTCGGATAAAGCTCGCGCACCGCCTGCGCCAAAAGATGCGCACAGGAGTGGCGCATAATTTTAAGCGCGTCCTCGGAGTTATCGAAATATATCGGCTGCGCCTCGCTTGCGCGCTCGCCGATACTTTGAGTATCGTAAATTTCACCGTTAAGTTTATATGCGATAATATCGCTCATTGGCTTGTTTCCTTTTTTACCGAATTGTCTTTCTTACGCTGAAAGAACGAGAGCTAATTTTAGCTAATCAATCCTTAACGATGAATTTAAAAAATATTAAAATTAAAATTTTTGATTCTTTTTTCGCAATAAAAAATACACGGCGTTCGCGCAAAGAGCACAAATCGCCATCACACTTGCGAGCAAAAACGGCTTATTCGCTCCCACTGCACCTACGATAAACGAAATAGCCCCGGCGATAGCAAATTGCGCAGTCCCCAGTACCGCCGAAGCTGCGCCCGAGTTGCCGTCCTTATACAGCGCCATCGCAAGCGTCGTGGCGTTAGGCGCAACAAAGCCAAGAGACGAAAGTAATACAAAAAGCGAAGCCTCAAAGCAGATGAAGGGAAGGCCAAGCATAGCGCATGCGAGCAAAATCAGGCTCGTTGCAAGCATCGCGATTAGGCCGAAATTTAATAAAGCTGCGGGTTCGCGATTTTGCACGAGTTTGGCATTTAGTGCCGAAACGAGGGTCATTCCAAGAGCGTTGATGCCAAATATCACGCCGAAGGCATGCTCACCCAGCCCATAATAGCCCAAAAATATGAAGCTAGAGCCCGTGATATAAGCAAAAAGTGCGCTCATCGCAACTGCAAATCCTAGCGTATAGCGCATAAATTCTTTATTTCGCAAGATTATGCCGTATTCGCCAAGCACACCTTTTACGCTAAGTGTAGCAGTCCTGTCTATTTGAGCGCTCTCGTCGAGTCCGAAAAATATAAATGCAAAAAGCAAAATTCCAAGCGCAAACAAAATCGCAAAAATCGCTTGCCATGAGAAAAAATCTAGCACAAATCCACCTAGAGTTGGTGCTAGCATCGGCGCTAGCGAGCCTACGACCATCATCAGCGCAAACATCGCCGCAGCCTCGTGCAGTTCGAATTTATCATTAATTACGGCTCGCGCAAGTACCACTCCAGCGCACCCACCCAAAGCTTGCAAAAATCTAAAAAATATAAACGCGTAAACGCTATCAAAGCTCACGCAAGCAAGCGACGCACATATAAAAAGCAAAATGCCCGCGTATAGCGGCTTTTTACGACCAAATTTATCGCTTAGCGGCCCATAAACGAGCTGTCCTAGCGCAAAAGCGATGAAAAAACTCGCAACCGATAGCTGAGTGTAAAACTCGCTCGTAGCAAAGCTTGCCTTTACCTTTTCCAGCGCGGGCAGATACATATCGGTCGAAAGTGGCGCCAGAGCGGACATATAGGCGAGTATAATCACCAATTTAAATTTAGCGAATTTACTTTGTTTGACCATCGTTTTCCTCAATTATTTTTAGGCAGAGCTCAAACGTGCGCACGAGCGCGTTTAGATCTTTAAATTTTTGCGGCAAGAGCCTGGCGATAAAATATATCGGACGCAGCGCAAGTACCGTAGCCCACGCACTTTGCACTACATCCTGCCCGCCGCTTGAGGCGTAGGCGTGGATGCCTACGCGCACTAAGCCTTCGCTCAGACCTTCGCGACAAAGATCATAGACAAACAGCAAAAAATCTCGCATTTTGGCTTTTTGCAGATCACCGCGCTCGCCACGATTTTCAAAATCTATAAATTTCATCTCGCCGTTTTTTACTAAAACGTCGCGCAGCGCGGGTCTGCCGTGTATGAAGCCGCGCGAATGCAGCTGTGCTAACGCCGCAGCGTAGCCCTCAATGAGCGCCACGCAAGCCGCCTCATCCGAGCTTTTTAGCACCTCGTCCACCGGCGTGCCGCCGTCTTTGAGTACGAAAAAGCTCTCGTCTCGCAGCACCAGCTGCGGCACAGGCGCGCCGGCTGCATACAAACTCTCGCATTTTAGCGCTTCGTAATCGAAAGCGGCTTTCGGATTTGCTTTAAATATTTTCGTAAGTAATCCACCGCGGATGCGCAACTCCGGCTGCTTGAGCCAGTATTTCTCGTCCTCGAAATCAAAGCTCGTGACGCGCTCGCCAGGATGATTTTTTAGAATTTCATTTACGTATTCTTTAAAATTTTGCATTCGATAAATTTAGCGAATTTTTTTTAGAAAGAGCTAAATTTACGAGTTTTATTTTATTAAGTTTCATCTGTCCGCATAAAATTTATTACATAAATTCGGCAGGGCTAAATTTTAAAATTCTATCAGACAGAATTTTATTATGATCTTGGAATTTTGTAGCACAGGAAGCAGCAAAAGCGCATAATTTTAAAATTTAGCAGTTAGATAAAATTTCAGAATTTTAAAAATTAAAATTTGCGTCAAAAAATTTTAAGACTAGAAGTGGCGACCCCTACGAGATTCGAACTCGTTTTACCGCCGTGAAAGGGCGATGTCCTAACCGTTAGACGAAGGGGCCACTTAATCTGGTATTAAGATTAAAGGCGGTATTCTACTCAAGACGCACTTAAACCCAACTTAAATTAAGGATTATTTATGAAATGCTCTTTTCTGGCGCCGCTTGCACTTTCGCTTCTGCTCGCAGGTTGCGCTACCACTGCACTCAAGCCCGCTTCTACGCAAGCCGTAAATTTCACCGTCATTTCGCCGCTTACTCGCACCAGCGACGCGGGCTTTATGCGTAAATTTAAAAATCAAACCGAGGTTCAAATTTACGCAAGCGGCATCAGCGTGCTGAGCCTAGTTTTAAAAGGCGATAAAATTTGCATGAACGGTGCATGCGACGACGAGCTTGTTTTCAATAAAAAATTCTTCGGCACCGAGCACTACCGCGGGCTTCTGGGCGAAATCCTAGACGGCAAGCCGATCTTTGGCGGCAGCGACGCAGGCGAGCGCCGTTGCCTCGCGCAAAGCCTGCAAGATGGCTCTATCGATTATAAAGTTTGCCGCGGCAAGGACGGCGGCGGAAGATCTATAAGCTTCGCCGACGTAAAGCGCGGCGTAAAGATCAGAATCCGCGAGTTGCAGTAAAATTTTACGCGGCGGGTGTTTGTAGCACGTGAGATGCGATTCCGCGGGCGGCGCGAGCAAATCGCGAACGAGTAAAATTCGCGCGGCGAGACGCCTTGTAAACGCGCGGGAATAATGCGCTCTAGCAGCCGCACAAAACACAGCGCGAGCGGTCAAAATTCCATTACTCGGCGGGTAGCCGCCTAAGCTGCGCAAACGGCGCGGTTTTATTGACGCTCTGCGCCTACTCTTTGCGATGAAATTTAACCAAGCAGCGCGTATGTGCGAAAGAAAAGCGCGCATTTAAATTTAAAAATCCGCGCGCGGCTCGGGTTTATGAAATTTGCCGCACGCGGTACAAAATAAAAATTTAGGAGGCAGAATGAAGCGAATCGGAGCGCACGTGAGTGCTAGCGGTGGGGTTTTTAACGCGCCGTTAAACGCCGCAAGGATCGGGGCGGACGCGTTTGCGATGTTTGTCAAAAATCAGCGCAAATGGGACGCGCCGCCGCTTAGCGCGGAGGAGATCATCGCGTTTAAGGACGCGCTGAAGCAAAGCGGCATCCGCGCGGAGCATGTCTTGGTGCACGACAGCTACCTCATAAACTTGGGCCATCCGCGCGAGGCGGAGCGCGAGAAGTCCCTAAACGCCTTCGTGGACGAGATCCGCCGCTGCGAGGCGCTCGGACTTAGGCTTTTGAACTTTCATCCGGGCTCGCATCTAAATGAAATTTCAGTTCAGCAGTGCCTGGATAATATCGCAGAGTCGCTAAATTTCGCCATCGCAAACACCGCAGGCGTCAAGCTCGTGCTCGAAAACACCGCCGGCCAGGGTTCTAATCTCGGCTATGATTTCGCTCAGCTTGCTTACGTGATCGATAAAATTTCAAACAAAGATCGCATCGGCGTCTGCATCGATACCTGTCACGCGTTCGCCGCAGGATACGACCTGCGCAGCCGGCAGGCCTACGAGCGCACTATGAGCGAGTTTGACCGCGCGATCGGTTATAAATTTTTAAGCGGCATGCACCTAAACGACACAAAAAACGAGCTTAGCGTGCGCAAAGATCGGCACGAGAGCCTCGGGCGCGGCTTTTTGGGGCTCGCGGCATTTGAAAACATCATGAACGACCCGAACATCGACGAGATCCCGCTGATTTTAGAAACGATCGACGATAGCCTCTGGGCGGAGGAGATCGCACTTTTGCGCAGTATGCAAGGACGCCGCAAAGCCTAATCGGACGCCTTTTGCGCCACGTAGAATTTATCTCATTTCGCTTCAAAGTGGCATCTAGAGATAAGAGCCTTATGCCGTGCAAATTTAACATCGTGGGATTTATCGCTTAAATTTTAACAAGCAAAAATAATGAGGAACTTCGCGCTAAAAATTCTGCGTCGTAAAAAGTCGCGAAATTCTACGACGAAAACACAGCACCAGAGCAAAAGAGCAAAATTTTTATAGAAAAACGCAGCGCCCCGGCAGAAATGAAAAATTTTACGCTGCGTAATTAAAATTTTCAAGCAAGATTTTTAAAGCGATGCGGCGGCAAATTTTAAAATTCTATCGCTACGATATTTCAAGGCTCAGCGCCAGATTCGAAGCTCTAGGAATTTTAAAATTCTAAATTCCGAATCAAAAAATCTACGCTAAGCTTTATATTTGCGACTGCGTAAATTCCAATCTTGCAATTCCACTTTCGCCCAATCCATGCGGAGGCGCAAGCACATAAGGCTACGTAATTCTAACTTAAAATCCTGCTGCGTACTAATAATCTATGCTTTTAGCACGCATTTGCTTATGACAAATCTGCCTCTTTATTTTAGCGCTTTGCTTGCGCTAAAATCTATGCAGGATCCGTGTAAATTTACGTTAAATTCTGCCACATATCGCCCGATTAATTTAAAATTTTATCGTTGAGCTTAGTAGCCTACCGCCACGATTTAAATTTAAAGGCGGCGGGATTTTAATCCGCAGCCGATGCGTATTGTACCGACCGCAGCTCGGCGCGCTATTTTAGCAGCTCATACATATCGCAGGATTTTTGCCAAAGTTCTTTAAACTCGGGTGGATTCATAAAAGGAGAATTTTTATTTTTTCCTAAATCGCAAGCTTTTTTATAATACCGCGCAGCTTTACTTTTATCGTTAGAGTTGTAGTTAAATAGCGCAAAATTATAGCAACTCGCTAGCTCGTCCGTTATGTCGCAACCTTTTTTATCATAAACCGCCGCTTTCATTAAATTTATTTTTACACCGTCTCCTTTACGATACATCTCTGCCAACATACCGCATGATAGCGCTGATAGCTTTTGCCCTAGATTGCAAGCTTTGTCATGGTAGATTATAGCCTTTGATATATCTTTTTCGACTCCATCTCCGTCACTATACATTGATCCCAATAACCCACAATACATAGCGTCTCCCGCATCGCATCTTTTTTCATGATATTCGATGCCTTTTTTAGGATTTTCTTGCATCATTCTGATCGACATTACAAGGCAACCTGGCTCATATCCGCCGTCGCAGGTTTTTTCAAGCAGCTTAAGTGTTTTAGTATTGTCTTCGTATTGTAAAGCGGCTCTAAGGCAAGACTCCATATCGCCGTCATTGCACTCATTTTCGAACTTTTCATACTCGGACGTGCCGAACGCAAAGCAAGCGGCGAGCGCCAACGCAAATAGCAATTTTTTCATTTAGTATCCTTTCCGGGTAAAATTTGGCTAATTCTACCCCCCCCCCTAAGAAATTGATTAAATTTATCGCGAATTTTAACAAGGCGGCGAGAATTTAACGGCCACGGATTCGCCAAGCCCGCTCAAAATTTAAATTTTACCTGGATTGAGCTATAATCCCTTTTTTGAAATTTTAACCTTGGACTAAGAATTTGAAAATAGCATTTTTTGACTCGGGTATCGGCGGGCTAAGCGTGCTCGCCGAGGCTCTGCGGCGGTTTAGCGGGGCGGAGTTTTTGTATTTTGCCGACGAGGATCACGTCCCCTACGGCACGAAAAGTAGGGCCCAGATCGTGCGCCTGAGCCTTGATGCGGTGGGGTTTTTGGTCTCGCGCGGCGCGGACGCGGTCGTCGTTGCTTGCAACACCGCCACTAGCGCGGCTATCTCGGAGCTTCGCGGCGCATTTAGCGTGCCGGTTATCGGCATGGAGCCCGCCGTCAAGCTCGCTGCGGACAGCTTCGGCGCATGCCCGACGCTGCTCATCGCCACGCCGCTAACGATCGCGGGCGAAAAGCTCGCGCGCCTCGTGGGGCGGCTGGAGTGCGAGACGTGGAGCCTGGCGTTACCGCGTCTCGTGGAGTTTGCGCAGGATTTGGAGTTTGATTCGCCTGCGGTTCGGGCTTATTTGCGGGAGGAGCTAGCTAAATTTGAGCTTGAGCGCCTCGGTTCGCTCGTGCTTGGTTGCACGCATTTTAATTATTTTAAGGACGTTTTGCGAGAAATTTTGCCGTCTCACGTGCGCATCATCGATGGCATCGATGGCACGCTAAACCGCCTTGCTAGCGAGCTGGGCGGAGGGCTAAAGCTTGCGCACGGCGAGGATTTGCCCTCGCGTGCAGCTAAATTTAACGCGGACGGCGATATAAAATTTAACGCAAATTCGCAAACGGGCGAGCTGGGCGCAATCCGCGAACGCGACGGTAAGCTGGCGGTCAATGCCCGCGGCGTAGAGCAGTGTGACGAAGACAAATGCCGCATGTCGCCGCGCGCTGTAGATGCGAATTCGCAGCTCAAGCTTTATTCTCGAGGCGGCGCAGATTTGTCCTTGGAATTTGAGCCGCGAAGCGAAGAGGCGGGTATTTCGCGAGTGAATTATCCAAACGGCAACAGCGTGGAGTATTTTTACTCGGGCAGGGCGCTAGATGCGGCGCAGCTACGCAAGGTGGAGATATTTTTAAAGCGACTCGATGCGATGCGAGGGATCGGCTAGGCTACGCGCCTGTGAGCCGTAGATCCGTAGCGCAGGTTGGAATTCCAGTGCGTCATAAATCACATCAAATTAAAATTCCTGTTCATCGCGGATCGCACTACGCGACTTAAAATTTAGATACGTGGTGGATTACTCTGCGCAAGTTAAAATTTTGATGCACTATAAATCGCAGCGCAGACTCAAAATTTCGTCGTTTCGTAAATTGCGCCGCATAGACTAAAATTTCGGCGCGCTAAAAATTTAACTCGGCTTGATGATTTAGAAGCGGCTTCGCGCGGTGCGTGATCAATAGGGCCTAGCCGTCGTCCAGCGCGCGAAAGTTAAAATTTTACGGGCAAATGCTGCCTTCCGCCGCCCAGCACGTAAATTTAAGATTTAACGCACAACGCCGCCGTACGACTTGAAGCAGCATAGGGCGAGAAAGACGCCGTCGCTTCTTTAAATTTAATAACGTAAGCCGAGACGTTGTATATGGGGAGTTGCCTCGCGCCGCGCGAATTATCGTTGCAAATTTGAAATTTTAAATTTAGACTAGGGCTCGGATAAAGTGCGCGAGAGGTTAAAATTTAGTGCACCGCACAAACCGCCGCCGAGTGAAATTTAGACTAGCCACGCGGCGTAAATTTTAAAATGATTAAATTTTAAGGCGCCGCACAGCCCGTAAGTCTTTTCTGCGCTAGCCAAAAGCTCGCAGGCTAAATTTGAAATTCCAAAATCCGTAAAGCAAGATTTCGCGCCGTATCGTTTCGCGGGCGAGATTTTTACCACAAAATTCAGCGCCGTGGAGGGCAAATTTACCCTGCACCTAAGGCGCAGAGTAAATTAAAATGAACTTAAGCATAAGGCGTAAGAATAATTTTAATATAAAATTAACGTGTTTATCACAAGTCTATGGTTTTTTTACTTATGCCCTCCAGTAAAATATTTTTTACGCTCATTAAATCTATATTCTTCTAACCCCTTACTTGCATTTTCACAATTTTTGTGCATTTTGCTTCCTTCTTCTATCTTATCCCAATCACAATTCTTTTCTACTTCTTTAGCTTCCTCTATATGCTTTTCATAGTATTCTACCGTCATAACTTTTATGTCATTGACCGATTCTTTCGCGTTCACGCAATTTTTATATGAGTTGCTTCCATCTTTAAGGGTATTGAAATCGCACTTTGCGTAAACCTCTTTAGCCTAATTTAGATGAATATCGTAATATTCCTTGGTCTTTACCTCGGTATCGTCACCGCAGCCTACTAATAAAGCAGCTAACACCCCCCCCCCAGAGGAACATCTTAGGATTTTTCATTTCATTCTCCTTGTTTGAAATTTATCGGTATTTTACTATCCGTTTACTTTAAAAATTTTGAATTGCAGGCGCACACGCCGTTTTAATGCGGCTAGTTAAAATTCCGCTTTTAAAATTTGCTCGCGCTTTTTGAAATTTCGTTTTAAA
>NZ_CALIBH010000131.1 GCF_938045775.1 uncultured Campylobacter sp. | reverse complement strand
ATGGAGCTTGAGCTTTGGCAGTTCGCGGTGCTTTTTGCGGCGGCGTTTTTCGGCGGATTTATAGACTCGATCGCAGGCGGCGGCGGGCTGATATCGCTGCCTGCGCTGCTTGCCGTGGGCGTTCCGCCGCATGTAGCGATCGCCACAAATAGATTTCAAGGCAGCTTCGGAAGCTTCACCGCCGCTTTAAATTTCATCCGCAAGGGCTATGTCGATGCAGCGGAGATCTTGCGCGGCGTGATTTTTACGTTCGTAGGCGGACTCGTCGGCGCTTATGTCCTGCTTCTAATCGATGCGAAATTCCTAAACTATCTCATTCCGATCCTGCTGCTGGCGCTTTTCTTTTATATGATTTTTTCGCCGAACCTAGGTGAAGCGCCCGCCAAACCCAAGATATCAAAAAAGAGCTTTTACGCGATTTTCGGGCTTGTTTTAGGGTTTTACGACGGATTTTTCGGCCCTGGTACGGGCTCGTTTTGGACGTTTGCACTCGTGGGAATTTTAGGGCTTTATATGAAAAAGGCGGTCGCACACACGAAAGTTTTAAATTTCACCTCAAACATCGTCTCTTTGGGCGTTTTTATCATCGGCGGGCAGATTTTATGGCTCGTCGGAGCGGTGATGGCGGTCGGACAGATCGCGGGCAGCTTCGCGGGCTCAAGCCTCGTGATGCGATGCGACGTAAAATTCGTGCGCAAGATGCTTCTGTTCGTCGTTGCCGCTACGATTTTAAAGCTACTTTACGGACTGATTGTAAATTAATTACAGACTGGTTGAGGGCTGATCGCAAGTTGATTGCAGACTGGTTGAGGGCCGATCGCAGGCTAATCTAAAGCCAAAATCATAGAATTTTATACAGGATTTCGTATAAAATTTCACGTAAAATTTTATGAGCTCTCGTTGATACGCTACGACAGCGTCGATCTTGCCGTAGCATTACACAGATTGCACTGCGACGGAGCCGACTTTGCTACCGCGACAGCGCCGATCTTGCCGCCTCGATGGTGCTTAGTTTACTGCTGCGACGTCGATTTTGCCGCAGTGTCGCACCAAATTTACTGCGACACTGCCAATTTACTACTGCAGCGTCGATTATATCGTAGCTTCGCGCTGATCTTGTCACGACTACGCTAATTTCCCGCTGCTGCAATGTTGATTCTGTTGCCGTTACGTCGAAAGCCTCGCTTGTCGCGAGGTCTTTGATTTTATTATTTCGATATCGTCGATTTTGCTCCGCTACATCGACAACTTCGTTGCCGCGCTTACTACTGCGAGGATTTTAATTGCGTTGCGCGGTGTCGCACTGATTTTTTTATGACGGCGCTGTTCTTTCTGCTACGATGGTGGCGATTTTGGCGCTGCTTTTACCGCCCCGTCACCCGTATCACTACCATGGGCGGGCTCGGTTTTGCTGTCGCGACATTGCGATCTTGATGGTGCAGGGATTTGATTTGCTGCCGCAACGATGCTGATGAAGTTTCGTCCATCCGCATCGGTTAAATTTAGCCGTACTGTCCGTATCTATTTCGTCGTATCGCCATGCATTCATTCGGTGCCGTCAATAGAGTCGTCGTATTGCCGAGCACGCGGCATTATCGCGCCGGTACTTATAAAATTTCATACGCTTACGTCAGCAAAATTTTAAAATACTACTTTGTAGATCGTTTTATCGCGCTGCCGTATGTGCTACCAAATCTACTCGCAGCGATTAAATTTAGCCGCACTTTCACGCGCCGTTTTCTGCACCCGTCAGCTATTTTGAATTTTGTCGTTTCGCCGTCACGGCTCGCCATTTCGCGCTAACTACCTCCCGCCATATTGCTAGCTGTATTTGCGCGATAAATTTAACCGCACCGCTGCGCCTGCCGTTTCACTCTGATATCGTAGGCGATTGTCTATCCATGCCATTTAATTTGTCACATTGCCGCGTATCTGTTTTGCCTCGCCCGTCGAAATTTAGCCAATCTCTCGCGTCAATTAAATTTTATCGTACCCACAGCATCCACGCCCGCTCGTCCGCGAAATTCCGCCGCCTAAAGCAATGCTAAAATATTTTGCGATAAAATGGGCGAAATTTTTTACAAAGGATTTTTCTATGCAGATTATCTCGACTCCCGATGCGGCGCAGGCCATCGGACCGTACTCCCAGGCGATCAAGGCGGGCGGGCTCATCTTTACCTCGGGGCAGATCGCGCTTAAGCCGGACGGCGAGTTCGTCGCGGGCGGCGTGGAGGCGCAGAGCAGGCAGGTTTTGCAAAACCTCGCCGTGATCCTGAAAGAAGCGGGCGCGACGCTGCAAGATGCCGTCAAAACTACGATTTTCCTGGCCGATATGGGCGATTTTGCCGCGGTGAATGAGATATACGCTGCGGCGTTCGGCGAGCACAAGCCCGCTCGCAGCACGGTACAGGTCGCCAAGCTCCCCAAGGGCGCGCTTGTGGAGATCGAAGTAATAGCGCTGGCTAGGGCTTAGTGCTCAATTTAGATCGCTAGAACTCTGCCAGTGCGCGTTTGCGGTTAAAATTTAGACGCGGGCCGCTCGAAATTTAAACGGCTCGCTTTGGTTTTGAGGCCGCGCGTGTTTTTAAATTTAGATTTTCAAAGCCGCGCTAAATGCCCGCGGGGTTGTGTAAACAGCGTGTCTTGGTGCGCTAAGGCGTTAAAATTTCTCGCTCAAAATGAGATCAAAATGATAGAAAAGCTTATTCAAAAATCTAAAAATATCACGGCCGCGGGGCGCAGCGACATAGAGCCCGCGTGGATCGCGCAGGCGCAGCGGCGGCTTGGTTTTGCGCTGCCTGTGAGCTATAAGCGGATGCTGCTAAGATATGCTAACGTCAGCGCGGCGGGGACGGAGCTAAAAACGATCGCGCCGCCCGAGTTTGCGGATAGTGCCGATGAGGGCATCTGCTACACGTATAAGATAAATCTCAAAAACGACCTATTCGCCGCGGATGAGCTCGTATTTTTGCAGCTCGAGGACGAGGAGTATTATTTTAAAATTTCGCCCGCAAGCGGCATAGCGGACGGCTCACCCAACACGGCGCACGGCAAGACGGCGGGAGTACGAGCGGCAAAGCTGCGAGCGAGACGGTGCGCGATACGGTCATCGCGACGGTATCCGACGGTGCGGAAAATAGAGCATCGGACGGCGAAGCGTGCGCGACAACAAGTGAGGCGGCAAGTGGAGCGACGAAAGAGATAGCAAGCGAGCGGGTAGACGACGCGCCGTGCGAATACAAGGTCTATGTACGCGACTACGCGCAGAGTGAGGATAGGCTTTTTGCGGACGATTTTTACGGGTTTTTGGAAAAATTTTAAGATGAAATTTAGAGCAAAAAATCAGGAGAGGCGAAATGGGACTGTTTGACATTTTTAAAAAGCAAAATTTTGACGTCGACGTACGTGCGGACGGCATTTTCATCGGTGGCGTAAACTGCGGGTTTGATCTGGCTAAATTTAACGAAGCCTTGGGCCAGCCGCGCGTGATCGATGACGGGGAGGGCAAAAGCCGCTATTTTTGGGATGAAGCGGGGATTTTCGCCTTCGTGCGCGCAGATGAGCTTGCAGAACCGAAGCTTTCCGAGATAAATTTGATGCTTGAGGTCGCAAAGGGCGTGCAGCACGAGGTTCCGCGCAAGCTCTACGGCGGCGCGTTCACGCTTGAGGGCAGACCGCCGCTTGAGGCGGTGCCGGAGCAGGAGCTGCGCGGCGCATACATATTTTTGGAGCTTAGCCTGGGCAAATTCGAAGTATCGCTAGCTTTAGCCGAGGCCGTGCAGGAGCGTATAGGCGCGATGGATTTCGCCGAGCGCTTCGCTAAGCGCGACACCGACGAGATCGCAGACATCGTGCGAGCTGCGAAAATGCCGATAGGGCGCGTCTGCATCAATCAAAAAGAGAAAAAG
>NZ_CALIBH010000130.1 GCF_938045775.1 uncultured Campylobacter sp. | reverse complement strand
AAAAGGGCGGCAGCTTCGCGATCCACGATCTTTTCTCGCGCGGAAACTACGGCGACATGGATGCTTTCATAGCACGGCTTAAGGAGCAGGGCTACGAGCGAGTTGAGCTCATAGACACGACGCAGGGGCTTTTTATGGACCCGCGCGAGGCAAAATGGCTGATGCTCGGTAGCTCAAAATTGCTGGTGGGTAAGAAATAGATTTTTTGTAAATTTAGATTTAGGCAAATTTGAAGACGGATTAAATTTTAATCCCACCCGCTTTTAGCCGAATCCAAATCTTTAGGCTAGACTAATATATAATTGGCTATTTATCTCAAAAAAGAAACCGCGAAAGGAATTATTTCGGCCGAGGGCGTTATCCTTGCTGTGGGCGCGCTAACGGTCGCCATCGGATATTTTGTGCTTCTAGCAGCATTTATCCTATAGTGATATAGGCTGCGAGAGATCAAGACCGCTTAAATTTATCGTATTTGTTCTGTGAGCTAAGTGCATGCGGGTAGAACCTGCTGCCGAATTTTAATTTTGTGATTTTATGCAAAAAATCCGCGCCTCAAATTTAGCAAGGATTGCCCTCGGCATAGGCATAGCCGCCCTGTGCGATTTTACCGCTCATATCTACTATTTTTGACGTAGATTACTCCTTAAATTTGATTTTATTGAGTTTCATATATTCTTCAAAATAGTCCCAAGGACCATGATATAGTGTTTCAAGTCCGTTCCCGCAGTTATCTACGCGTATCCTTATCTCGCCATAATTATTACTTGTCCATGTTTTTGTCGTATCATCTTCTAACAATGTAGTACCGCGATAAGTAAGTTTATTTAGATCTCTTTTTCCCGTTTCAATTGAATCGATATCTTCACAAAAACTATCAAAATTTCTATTTTTTAACATTGCCATCAGCGAGCCTGTTGTTCCACTGTACTTTATAATATATACAATTCTATCGCTTTCTCCTCGAATTTTATCAGAGGCAGTGAAATTCTTATCAGATTTAAACGCTGCAATAGAGTTATATTGAAAAAATTTTAATATCAAATCCGATTCTTGATGCGTTTTTTCATCGTGATACTTTCTCTTGTAATAAACCGAATAATTAAGTTCTCCTTTATCATTAAAAAGCTTGCTATCCTCCCATGGATACACCACGCTTTCATCGTCTATAGCTTTTAGTATGGATTTATCTATCTGCGCGACTTGTTTTCCATCTTTGCAAATTTGCCTACCGATAGACAATAGATTTTCTAAATTTAATTCTTTAGACACTTTCCAAAATTCGCACTTATCGTCGGGACGCTTGTCGCCGTTACACTTACGATAAATTTCCCACCAGTCGATATCAAAGTCTAAATCTTTCGGTCTACTATCTCTTAAAAAGATTTCATAAAAAGGGTAATTGCTCTTTGCATGTTCGTTTTTCAAATACTGCTTAAACGCTATCTCTTTTAATTCGTTATCCGATAAGATGCCAAAATGCAGAGGATTGGTGCAAACTCCGGCGTAGTTTAAGCCCATATTTATAGGCATATAAGGGATAAATGTCAAAATGCAGATGATAAAAATCGCAGAGATTATATAGTGGCGTTTTATAAGGCGCAGAGAATTAACAAAGAATTTTTTCAAATTTGCCCCCTTCAGATTTCGTGCAATGATAGCCGATTTAAGCTTAACTGGCAAGATATGATATTAAAGCCGTAGCGGCTAAGCTTTTTCAGGCGCTATTCAGCATTAAAAGCGCCTTATTTTGTTGATTCAAGCGAAAATTCTATCAAAGCCGCCGCCGCAATCGAAACGCTGATATTCAATTTTATATAGGCCGTTACGCTTTGGGTGTCGAATGGCCCAAAACCGGGCGCGCTATTAAAAGATCGAGAGGAGATCGCTCGCCTTAAAAGCGCAATCTGTAGAAGCCTACACCTGCGGCTTAAATTTCACGGAATTTAAACGCGATACAAACTAAAGCAGCCGTAGTCGGTGCGCACGGCCAAATTTTTGCTACCGTTTGAATTCTCAAATTTCGCCTCGCATCGCTTTACGACGTGCTCCAGCTCAAAGCTAAGCGTCAAATTTGCGCTTTTTAGATCAACGATGTGAGCCTTACCATAGCTGATTATCGCAAGGCGCGAGCCGTCCTCGCTCAGACAAAAATCGCTCGCCTGCGCGCACTCGCCTTGTAGCCACGCAGGTCCCAGCCGCGAGCCGTCCGCGTCAAGGCAGATTAGCTTATCCGAGTGGCGCTCTTTGCCGAGCAGCGAGCCGTCGGGTAGAAAGCAAATTTTATCCAAAATGCCGGAGCCCCCTTTTATCTCGCTTAAAATTTTGCCGCAAGAGCCGTCAAGCGCGCTTAAAATTTGAATCTCGTTTTGCTTGCAACAAAGCGCCAGTCGCGAGCCGTCCGCACTAAGCGCGATGCAAAATATCGGCGTGGAGCTTTTCATTTCGGCCTTATATTGCGTAAGAAGCGAAATTTCGCCGTCTCGCAAAATAAAAATTTGACCGAATATCGCAAACGCCGCCGTATCTTTCGCCGCGCAAACGAAACTCGTAAATTCTTTGCTGTTTTTAAAGCTCAACCATTGAGAGAGATCGCTAAATTCGCCCGTTGCGGGATCAAATTTAAAGATAAAATGATCCAGATCCAAAAGCAAAACCTCGCCCGCACGCTCCGCCTGCCACGCAAGCGGCTTTGGCAAAATAATATCCCCTTTTATCGCGCCGTCCGCGCCCAGCCTAGTCAAAAAATCGACCGAGCCGTTTTCTTTGTAGCCGCCGCATTTATAGACGAAATTTTCGCCCTCAAAGCTCGCAAACGCCAGCGCGCCCGTGTATCCGCCGCCGATGTAAACGTGCAGGCTCGTTTCGCCAGGCCTCGCATCCGCGTTTTGCATGACGTAGCCCTTTTTTAGGCTCTCCCACTCCTTTTTCGCGCAGGCTTTTTGTGCCTCGTCTATGCTGGCAAACTCCTTTTGCGTCTGCCTCGTTTTGCCGTTTTTGATGCTCTTGCTGAGTAAAATTTGACCCTGCACGCGCAAATTTAGGCGGTCGCCGCTGGTTAAATTTATTAAATTTTTCATTTTCGCTCCTGCGGATTAGTTTTAAAGATTATCACAAAGCGGCGCTTAAAAGTCGCTAAATATCGATAACGCCGAGATGCGAGAGTAAAATTTTAACCCCGATTAAGATCAAAATCGCGCCGCCTAAAACGAGCGCCTTGGCTTGCAGAAATTTGCCCGTTAGCTTGCCTGCGTAGCACGCCGCGACGCACAGCGCGAAGCAGACGAGCCCGATTACGCAACAGGCGTAGAGGATGTTTGTCT
>NZ_CALIBH010000129.1 GCF_938045775.1 uncultured Campylobacter sp. | reverse complement strand
GAGAAATAAAGCACCTAGGCGCCCGGCTAGTCAATCAGGCAGTCAGAATGGAGCTAGCAAGAGCCTAGTCGCGACGCTGATGCGTTTGCCAAAGACCCGTATTTATGAGGATGAGGTGCCAAACGCCCGCGATACGGAGCAAACTTACAGAGGCGCAGATATGCGGAGAAGCGTAAGCGCGCAAACTCACGGAGGCGCGGATGAGCAGACCGGCAAAACCGTAGACGCACAAGCTCGAAAATTAACGACGACTCGAATTGCACAGCCGCAAGCTCGCTACGGCTATAGTGCAACTCGTTCTGGCGCTATGGGGCATACAGCTGCATCTCATTCGAGCGCCACGAAGTATACGGCTCGTCAAAATGCTCGCGCGCCCTATCTTCCCACATCTGCTCGCTCTAGCCGTGCGATAGGGCGCTCTGGCGGTAGCGCGCTTAGTAAGATGTCGTCGCCAAAGCGGGGTAATGCGCTAGGGCAAGGTGCTGCGATGCGTTATGATGAGCGTTGGGCGAAGCCCGCTCCACAGCCTTACGAGCCTGCGCCTGAGACTGAGAAAAAGCGCGGGCTGATATTTTCATCGCAGTGGGGTCCTGCCGCGCCTAAAAGCAAGTGGCAGCAGCACGAAGCCCCGATGGATGATGCTTCGTCGCGCAATGAGTCGGTGATGGATATGCTGCAGGACAAGATGAGCAGGGTCAAGGTGAATATGGAGCTGGTGCGCTAGCCTAGGCGGCATGCCGACGCAATTTATATGCGTAGGCGGTTTAAATTTTACTGCCTCTATAAGATCGCGATACTGGCGCGGTGTGCAAACACGAACGCTGACGTTTTTTCGGCTTTGCCGCCGTGCGAAACAATGCCCTAATGCTGCAATTAAAGATAGAATTTTTCATATTTCATCCACTTGCTTTGAATTTCACGGCTGCATGCCGTGCTGCTAGGATAAACCAGACTGCACTTGTTTTGCGCGAGCGAGCGCTACGACGATACTGTGGGTAAAATTTCGCGGAAATTTCAAAAGCTTAATTTTGTAATTTTATGTCGAGGACTTCGCCCACCTGCTAAATTCGCAGAATTTTGCTTGGCTGCGTGGTTTATTAAATTTCGCTTGCCATAAAATTTTGTATAGTTTTATTTGCTACCGGAATTTTTAGAATTTTATTAGATGGCGGAATTTTATAGAACTTTATTTGCTCAAATTTCGCGGCGAAATGAAATTTTTTGCAAGCGTAAAAGTAAAATTTAGCGAGTGAAATTATGTAGGCGAAATTCTAGCGGCGGCTAGCGAGTGCGAATTATTAAATTTTAACCCCGTTTTGAATAAAATAGCGCAAAAAATTCTAAAGGCTTAAATTTGAAAAATCGCTATCCGACCCGCCAAATCTCCGTCGGCTCCGTCAAAATCGGCGGCGGCGCGCCCATCTCCGTGCAGTCGATGAGCTTTTCTAAAACGAAGGACGTGGAGGGCACGCTAGAGCAGATAAACCGCCTGTATTTCGCTGGCTGTGACATCGTGCGCTGCGCGGTGCTCGATAAGCAGGACGCGGACGCGCTCGCACGCATCAAAAAAAACTCGCCGCTTCCCATCGTAGCGGACATCCATTTTAATTTTCGCTTGGCGCTGCAGGTCGCGGAGTTTGTCGATGCCATTCGTATAAATCCCGGTAATATCGGCGGCAAAGACCGCATCAAAGAGGTCGTGCGCGCGTGCAAAGCTCACAATCTGCCTATCCGCATCGGCGTAAATTTGGGCTCGCTTGAGGAGCAGTTTGAGCAAAAGTACGGCCGCGGCGTGGAGGCGATGGTGCAAAGCGCGCTGTATAACGCCGCGCTGCTTGAAGATGAGGGCTTTAGCGACATTGCGATCTCGCTTAAGACTTCGGACGCGCCGAGCACGGTGGCTGCGTATCGCGCGCTGCGCCCGCTATGCGAGTATCCTTTTCATCTGGGCGTGACCGAGGCGGGGACGAAATTTCACGCGAGCATCAAGAGCGCGATCGCGCTAGGCGCGCTTCTGATGGAGGGGATCGGCGATACGATGCGCGTGAGCATCACGGGCGAGCTTGAGGAGGAGATCCGCGTCGCGCGCGCGATCCTACAGGACGCGGGCGTGCAAAAAAGCGGCGTCAATATCATATCGTGCCCTACCTGCGGGCGTTTGCAAAGCGATCTGCTAAGCGCGATCAAAATCGTCGAAGAAAAAACTGCGCACATTAAAACGCCGCTAAATATCAGCGTCATGGGCTGCGTCGTAAATGCGATCGGCGAAGCGAAGGGCGCGGACGTGGCGATCGCGTTCGGCAACGGGCGCGGCATCGTGATGCGCCACGGCGAAGTGGTCGCCAAACTCGATGAGAGCAAGCTCGTGGAGCGGTTTTTGCAAGAGGTCGAGGACGAGGTGCGGGCTCGCGAAGGAGCATGAGGGCTGCGGGGGTGCCTGGTTTGCTAAAGTCTTTATGGCGCGTGACTCAGCCGCGCGGCTCGGCGTTTGGGCGCGTTGGGCTCATCGCGGTTCGTTTAGGCTCATCAACGCAGTCTGTCTGAGGCGTAAAATTTTAAAATTTAATTCCGAGGCAGTGCTTTTAAATTTGAGCCTTTGGGAGTGCGGCTTGGAATTCTGGATTTAAATTTTAACTCTGGAATTTCATTTTAGAATTTTGGGTTTGAAATTTTAACTTTGCAATTCGCCGTGAAATTTTATTTTAAAATTTGAGCCTCGCGATTCGGTGCTAAATTTGCGGCGTAAAATTTCAAGGCACGACATTGAAGTTTAGCCGCGTTAAATTTAGTGCGATTTATTGCGACAGACACACTGTTTTGCGAAACAGCGAGCGAGCGTTAAATTTAAATGCCACGGCATTCGGCTCATTGTTTAAGGCGTTTGAAAAATTTCAAATCGTGACGCTTCGGTTTAAGTTTAGAAAGGTTCGCTCGCCGCAGCTCGGGCGCAAAATTTACTGCCCAAGCTTGTAGCGCTAAATTTTAATAGGCGGGCTTAAAATTTTAAAGAATTCTGAGCCCTAGCGAAATTTCAAGCTCTATGAAATTTCAAAATTTCAAATCCGCCGCGGCAACCTTTGGGCGCAGTCTCAAATCGCCGCGGTGTGTGCGGCATAAGAGTGCAGCGGCTTAAAATCGCGTGGCCTTTGGAAGCGTTAAGTTTCAAAAGCGCCGCGGTTTCAAAATCGTTCGAGCTTTCAAGATCGCAAGCTGTTTGATCTAGCGAGATTTTGGGTTGCAAGGCTCCGAGCTTCGCAGGCTTTCAAAGCCGCGATAGTTCTAAGGTCTCGCGACGAGCGTTCAAAGCCGCATCGCTTTTCAAAAGCGCGTACCGGGGCTGTGGATTAAAATTTACGATTTTATAGAGCTTAAAATTTAGACGCGCAAAAGCGCGCGAAACGAGGGGAAGCGATGGCAACGAAGCAGAATGTGCCTGCAAATTTATACGATCTGGATATGGAGCGTGCGATTTTAAGCTCGCTTTTGCAAAACGAGGACGCATACGGCGAGCTGAGCGAGATAATCTCGGTCGGCGATTTTTTCTACAAGCCGCACGCCGACATCTACGAGGCGATCGTCAAGTGCTCCTCGCACAACGAGCCGATCGCGCCGAGCTTCGTTAAAAAATGGCTAGCCGAGCGCTACGACGATGGCGCATTTACCGAGGTTGTAGCCACCAGCGGCGTGGTCGACGCCCCAAAATACGCGCTCGAGCTGCGCGAAAAATCGATCAAGCGCTCGCTAATCAAGGTCGCGCACGAGATCCCTTCGATGGTAAACGAAGCCGTGCGCAGCAAGGACACCGCCGATAAAATTAGCTCCAAAATTTACGAGCTCGTCGATGAGGAGCGCCACGGCGGCATCAAAAAATCGCACGAGATCATCGAAGGCGTAGTAGAGGAGCTGAAGCGCCAAAAGGCGCTCGCAGGCTCGGAGCTCGTGGGGCTAGATACGGGCTTTCGCTTCCTAAACGACTGCACGAAGGGGTTGAAACCGGGTGAGCTCATCATAATCGCCGCCCGCCCCGGTATGGGAAAGACCGCTTTTGCGCTAAATTTGATGATGAAAACTCTGCAAAGCGGCAAGGGCGTCGTATTTTTCTCGCTCGAGATGCCCTCCGTGCAGCTGATGTATCGCATACTAAGCGCGCTTAGCTCGATCCCGCTAAGCGACATAATGAGCGCCAAGCTCAGCGACGACGACTGGACGCGCTTCAACGACGCCTGCGACGCGGTGCTGAATATGCCGCTTTTCGTCTATGACAGCGGCTATGTAAACATCCACCAGGTCCGCACCCAGTTGCGCAAGCTCAAATCCGCGGATGCCAATATCGAGCTTTGCGTGATTGATTACATCGGACTTATGACGAGCACGAGCAACTACTCCGAGCGCCACCTGCAAATCGCCGAAATTTCACGCGGACTCAAGCTCTTGGCGCGCGAGCTAAACATCCCGATCATCGCGCTGTCGCAGCTAAACCGCTCGCTTGAGGCGCGCTCGAACAAACGCCCGATGCTAAGCGATCTGCGCGAAAGCGGCGCGATCGAGCAGGACGCCGACATTATACTTTTCGTCTATCGCGACGAGGTTTATAAAGAGCAGATGGAGCGCGAGCGCATTTCGCGGCTGGAGGCCGAGGGCAAGGACGCGGGCGAGCCCGTGTTTAGGCGCAACGACTATCAGGA
>NZ_CALIBH010000128.1 GCF_938045775.1 uncultured Campylobacter sp. | reverse complement strand
CGGATCTGACCTTTGAAGTGACGCAGCAGAACTACCACATCAACCCGCTCGATCTCATAAGTCTGAGGTGAAGCCGTGAGCGGGGAAAATTCTAAATTTAGCGGATCTTGCGAGGACGCCGAAAGTTTAAATTTAAGCGGACAGAATTCAGGCTGCGATTTAAATTTAGATGAGCAAAATTCTTTAAAAGAGCAGAATTGCGCCACTTCAAATTTGAGCGATGAAAGCTCTGCGGCGGCGTTAAATTTAAGCGAGCAAAATTCCGCCTCGGCGCTAAATTTAGATAACTCAAATTCCAAAACGACGCCAAATTTAAACAATCAAAATTTTACCGCTGCAACGGACGCCGAAGCAGCATCAAAGACGGCGGCGGGCGCTGTAAAAACAGAAGCCGTGACAGCCTCGGAGACAGCGCAAAACGATATTGAGGCGGCAGAGGCAGGCGTGGAAAGAACACGAAACACTACCGCAACGGCAAAAACAACGTCAGCAGGAGCGGCGACAGCAAAAGAAGCAGAGGCGGCGAGGCCGCAGATCCAAGAGCTCACCAATTTTCTTAGCGAATACACCGCCAAGATGCTTAGTATCGGCACTTACACCGCGCGTATAGAGCGCTGCGTGCGCAGGATAGCGGACGCTTACGACTATGAGGCGAGCCTGATGATCTTCGTGCGCCACTTCATCATCAGCGTGATGGACCCCGCGGACAACTCCATCCGCCGCACCTACGTCAAAACGGGCGCTGCGGCGCGGATTAGCTTCGATCTGATCTCGGAGCTAAGCGCGCTTAGCTGGGAAATTTACGACGAAAAAATCCCCCTTGCGCGCGCCAGAGCCTCATTTGCCGAAATTTTAGCCTCGCAGAAGAAAAGCTTTGCCAAAACTCTTGTTTTGCTAAGCGTCGCAAATGCCGCATTCTGCGAGCTTTTTGGCGGTGATGGCGGCGCGATGGCGTTAGTTTTTGCGGCTACGGCTTTTGGAATTTGCGCCCGCCATCTGCTTAGCAGATTCAAAATCAACCTAAAAGTCCAATACATCGCGGTTTCGTTCGCAGTCTCCTTCATCGTCTCGCTAGGCGCTCGCTACGGGCTTAGCGCCACGCCCGACGTCGCCGTGGGATCGAGCATACTCTTTTTGATCCCCGGCGTCTGGCTGATCAACTCGGTATTTGACATCCTAAACGAAAATATGCTCGTAGGCATCAGCAGAGGGCTAAACACAGGGCTTTTGATCATCTGCATCGCAATCGGGCTCTTTCTGACGCTTAGCATCTCAAATTTGGGGCTCGTAAATGTTTGATCTCGCGTTTTCGGTATTTAAGGATGCTTGCTTTGCCGCTGCGGCGGGGCTGGGGTTTGCGTATGCGTGCATGCCGCCTAAAAAGACGCTCATTTTCTCGGCACTGCTTGCAGCGGTTGCGCATTCGTGCAGGTTCCTGCTGATCCAAAGTCAAATTTTCTCAATCGCCGCCGCGACGCTTTTTGCGTCGTTTCTGATCGGCGTTTTAGGGATGCTTTGCGCCAAGCGCCTCAAGGTGCCCGCAGAGATTATCGCCTTTCCTGCGCTGCTTCCGATGATACCTGGCATCTACGCCTACAAGGCGGTTTTGGCGCTGTTTTCTTATATCAGAGCCGCGGGCGCAGAGCATAAACTCGCCCACCTCATCTCGTTTTTCGATAACGCCCTCGCCACGATCTCGATCTCACTGGCGCTAGGCACGGGCGTCTCAATAACGCTGCTAATTTTCTACGAGCAGTCCTTGATGATCACTCGCGGCGCAAGAGGCAAATAGCGCTAAATAAGAAATTTTAAGCAGACGCGACGGGTAAATTTAAATTTATCATCTTAGCTAGCGAGGTAAAATTTTATAAATTTACCGCCCTTTCTGCGAAGGTAAAATTTAGTTATATTCGCCATTTATCGCTCATTATTCGATATTTGCTTTATTGTTTTCTCTTTTTCGTCGTAGTAATATCCCATATAACTCAAAAGCATATTTCTGTAGCCCAAGATATATTTAAAGCTCTTATCTATCAATATGATATAAAAATCATATGTCGCATAATTATCTCTATATTTGAAAGCTATTTTATTGAATGGGCGGCTAGTGTCTATATCGCTATTTTCATAAATTTTATAAGTCATGCAAAATTCTTCCAAATTATTTTTAAAATTTCCATTTTCTTCACCATTAAGTGGTTTATATAAATTAAGAAATAATAAATTTATAGGGATTATGAGCGATGCTTCGATATTATTAATATCTATATTTGGATCTTGTAGATCTATCTTATACTTATAAACTCCATAATTTATTATTGCTTTATTCATGTCGCTTTCGCTAGCAAAATATAGATTGTATCTTAGATCCCCGTTTTCTAAAACCAAACTTTCCTTATCTTCCCAAGGATATACGACTTCGGTTTTAAAAATTTCTTTATCTATATAGGTCTCGGCATCTTGTATCGCTTTGCCGTTTCTACAAATTTTTGAGCCCAAATCCATAAGATAATCTAAATTTAGCCTTTTATCTATCTTGTAAAATTCGCATTTATCATCGGGGCGTTTATCCCCATGACATTTACTATGGACGCGTGTTAAATAATCTTTTAATTCTAGATCTTCAATATCTTCTTCGATGTGAAGATTTTTATATTTCATTCGGATATCATCTATTTTTTTAGCGATTTTTTCTTTAGAAAAGTTTTCGCTTTCATGCATCTTTTTAAGCATACACTTTAACGCTCTATCTTTAAGCTGTATATCGGTAAGATTGCCATCTAGATTGCATACCCATTTATATGGATCGGTTTCAATTTTTTCGGCTGAATTTGGGTATTTATATTCCGCGATAATCGAAAGTATCGCGCACAAAGCGCATATTATTATGATGCAGACCAAGCACAGATAATATCTCGTTTTCAAATTTCGCTCCTAAAATTTTCCGCAATATACCTCACATAGACTTAATCCGCGATAATTTTAGTATGCCTCAATATCGTTAAATCAGGGCTTTTCTTGATCCGCTTCGGCAAATTTCATCTCAATGATTCGTAGA
>NZ_CALIBH010000127.1 GCF_938045775.1 uncultured Campylobacter sp. | reverse complement strand
CATATCGCGCTCTAGCCCGATCTCTTCGGTGATGATGTCGATGCCCGGCTTAAGCGTTGCGTTTAGAAAGCTCACAAAGCCAAAGCCTAGCCCGCCGGCAGCTCCTGCTCCGGGACTATTCCAAAGCTCGCGTCCGAGGTGTTTGCTTACGACGCTTGCAAAATTTATAAGCCCTGCATCGAGCTGCTTTACCATCGCCGCATCCGCGCCCTTTTGCGGAGCGTAAATATATGCCGCGCCGTTTTCGCCAAAAAGCGGATTATCCACGTCGCAGGCGATAAGAAACTCACACTCTTTAAGATGTGGTAGCACCGAAGTGCAATCTATTGTGACGAGTTTAATCAGATCCTCGCCCGCTCCCGCAAGCTCTGCGCCATTTGCATCTTTAAATTTAAAACCGAGCGCGCGTAGCATACCCATGCCCGCGTCATTCGTAGCACTTCCGCCGATGCCTATGATAAACTTTCGCGCGCCGTGCGCGATCGCATGTGCTATCATCTCGCCAAAGCCATAAGTGCTCGTTTTTAGCGGATTGCGGCGCGATTTTTCGATGAGCGGCAGACCCGATGCGGACGCCATTTCTAAGATGCCTAGTTCGCCTTTTAAGGCGTAGCGCGCGGGCGTTTTTTCGCCTAATGGATTTGCTACGATGACGTCCATAAACCTAGCTTTTAGCGCGTCGGCAAGGGCTTCAACGCTTCCTTCGCCGCCATCTGCGATAGGTTTGACGAGCACCTCGCAGCCTAGCTTTTCGATGCCTGATTTTACGGCGTTGCCCGCCTCAAGCGAACTAAGCGAGCCCTTAAACGAGTCGATCGCGACTAAAACTTTCATATTTTTCCTTTAGCTGGTATTTTAAAATTTTGGAATTTTACAGCGCGTAGACTAAATTTACGATGACAAGACTGAAGCAAGAGTAGAATTTTAAAATCTCGTTGCCAAATTTATGGGGTAAATTTTAAAATTTCATGTCGTGGAATTTTAAAATTCTGTAAGCCATAGAATTTCGGCTAAATTTTAAAATTCAGTAGCGATAGAATTTTAAAATTTCGCTCCTTGAGGCTTTGTGTGTAAATTTAAAACTATGTTAAGCGAAATTTTAATACTAAGGCATTTGCGCGACGCGGGCTAGCTACGTAAATTTAAAGAATTTTATGTAGCTAGCCGCTGGTAGATGCTCGTAGCGCTCCGCACTGATTTAGCGCTGTAGCGGCTAAATAAGCTAGCCTATATCAAAAACAGCGACAAAATCCACACGCTGATCATACCCGTAATGCCCATAATTAGGGTTAGCATAGTCTGTGTGCGGTAGCCTTGCTGCGGGTTCATCTTGCTGAAATTCGTAACGACCCAAAAGTAGCTGTCATTAGCGTGCGAAACCGTCATAGCGCCCGCTGCGATCGCCATTACGACGAGCGCGCCGGACATTTCGGAGGTGAAGCCCAGTACCTGCATTAGCGAGCCGTCTGCGTTAAATGCGCCCATAATCGAAGCTGTAGTGATGATCGCCACGGTGGAGCTTCCTTGCGCTGTTTTTAGGACTGCCGAGATTAAGAACGGGAAGAAAATCCCCGCGGCTTTAATGGCAGTCGCATTGTCTTTGATGTAGGTTACGAAGCCGGCGTCGGTAATGACCTTGCCTAGCACTCCGCCCGCTGCGGTGATGAAGAGGATCGGACCTACTATCTTTAAGGATTCATTGGTGATCTCGCTAAATTCGCCTAGTTTGCTGGTTTGCACAAGTAAAAATACCGCAAAAACTACTCCCAAGGCTAGCGCGATGATAGGATTTCCTAAAAATTGTGAAATTTCGCCCGCAAATCCGCCTACTTTTAGGATCTTGGCGACGGAACCCAGCGCCATAAATAGGATCGGCACCAAAATAGGGGCTAAGCTTAAAAATCCGCCAGGTAATTTGCCGTATTGTTTAAGCAGATCGTCGTAGCTTTTAGCAATGACTTCATTCGCTTCAGCCTCGCTTATATGGACGCTTTTGGCGACTTTTTTAGAAAAAAAGTATGTGGCGATCAGCACCGGCAAGGACACTACCGCGCCCATTGCGATTACGAGCAGTAGATTGCCGCCTAGACCCACGGCGCCTGCTGCGGCGATCGGTCCCGGAGTCGGCGGGATGAATACGTGCGAGGCATAAAGTCCGCCCGAGAGCGCTACTGCTAGAGCGACCGGATTTTCGCCGATTTTTTTGCTGATCGCTTCTCGGATCGGGTTTAAAACGACGAAGCCGCTGTCGCAAAATACGGGGATACCCACGATCCAGCCCATTATGAGCATCGCAAGCTCGGGGCGCTTTTGCCCGACTACGTTTACGACCATATCGGCGAGTTTGAGCGCTGCGCCGGTCTTTTCGAGCACGGTGCCGATGAGCGCGCCGAAGATTATGACGATACCGATACTCTTAAACGTGCCGCTGAATCCGTCGCCGATAATCGCGGGGATCTTGGCTAGCGGTATGCCCGCGACGATCGCGAGCGCCAGGGAGATAAGCATTAGCGCCAAAAATGGGTGAACGCCTGCTTTGGAGATCAAAAAAATCATCACGACGACCGCTATGGCGAAGCAGATGATTAACGCAACACCGCTCATAAAAGCTCCTTGAATGGATTTAATTTGCCCGCAAGCGGTTTAAGCTTAAACTCCGTTTGCGCCTCAAATTTAATGCGGTAATTTTAGCGAAATTTTAATATAAAGCAAGAAAGGCGGCGTTAAATTTATGGAAATTTATGATTTATGCGGAAATGATGGACTGGCTAGCGGAGTTTATCGGTTGGAATTTATCGGTTGGAATTTATCGGTTGGAATTTATCGGTTGGAATTTATCGGTGCCGCGCGGCGAGAGCAGTTAAAATTTTAAAATTTACGTCGTTCGCTTTGATACGCTGTTTACTTTGATACGCTACGTGGCGGGCAGCGGAAATTTTATCGCTATTCGACGTCGTGGCGCAGCAATGGCGGCCGTGCGCTTGCGCTTTACGCGCAGCTTTGGCGGCTTGGGGGCGTGAGCGACGTGGACGGCTTTGCGGCACTTGCTACTGCGGCAGCGGTGGAGATAAGGCAGTAGTGGAGGAGGTAGCGGTGAGGCAGCGGCGGCAGGGTTTTTGATATACAATCGGCGATGATAGAATTTTGA
>NZ_CALIBH010000126.1 GCF_938045775.1 uncultured Campylobacter sp. | reverse complement strand
CGTCCCAAATTTCAGAAATTTGAACGTCGAGCTTGTTGATGATCTCGATGCTCTTGCGAATTTCATTGTCGGTCATATCACGGCGAAGTCCGCCCATAATGACATTGCCGTAGGTCTTGCGACCTCCGGTTACGAGCTGAGCTAACTCCATGGAGTATTCGCGCACCCTAAAGATATGCATAAAGGCGTTGTAGTTACCCGTTACCTCGCAGGCTAGACCGATATTTAAAAGATGGCTGTGAAGGCGCTCGATCTCAAGGCAGATGACGCGGATAGCTTGCGCACGAAGCGGAATTTCAAGCTTGATGGCTTTCTCTGCTGCTTCAATACACGCAATCGCGTGAGCGTAGCCGCAAATTCCGCAGACGCGCTCTGCTAAATAGCCCATCTGATCGTAATTCATTCGGTTTTCAGCTAGTTTCTCCATACCGCGGTGTTGATAAAACAAGCGGTAGTCCGCATCAATAATCTCATCGCCGTCGCAAAATAGTCTAAAGTGTCCCGGCTCATCGCTCGTTACGTGAAGAGGTCCAAGCGGAACATCCACTACGCCGTCGCCGCTAGGAAATAAAAACTCTGCATTAGGCTCGTCTTTATGATCTACAGGATCGGGCCTATAGCGATAGTCCATCGCGTCTTTGCGAAGCGGATGAAGTCCATCCGGCCAATCGTCGCTTAACACCAAACGACGTTTATCAGGCAAGCCTTCGGCGATTAAACCAAACATGTCGAAAGCTTCTCTTTCGTACCATACGCAAGCAGGCACCAAAGGAGTAACCGACGGGAATGTAGGATCCGATCCAGGAATTAGCGTCCTAACGGTGATGAAGCATTTATCCTCTGCGGCAAAATCCTCCGCTTCGGTCATTTTGCCACCTTCCATAGATATCGCATAGTAAAGCGCGAAATTTCCGTTTAGCTCGCGCTCATCGTTAGGGATCATCGTGCTGATAAAACCACCGATGTCATAATATAGCGTCTTAACCGCAAGCGGTAGATCATTTCTATCCACTAAAACGGTGATTTGATCCTCGGCTTGGCGGGTAACTTCTAAAACCTTGACTTTGGTCTTTAAAATTTCTATAAATTTATCGCCTCTCATTTTTAACCTCTCATCATTATTCTAACGCCGTTTTCGACGAGCATCCAAAAATCGCCTACGTGCCATACGCCGAAAATTATCACTAAAGCGCAAAGCAAGATTAGCGGTAAATTTTCAAACAAGCTCATCTCTTTAGCATAAACCACTTCACCTTTAGGCGTACCGAAGCTCGCTAGATTAAAGTGCGCGAAGTCCGCGATGAAAATAATTACGAGCGCGATCGCAAATAATGCTACGGCTATGTATTGACCGCTGGCTATCGCGCCTTTGAAAACGTTAAATTCGCTTACAAAGATCGCAAACGCAGGAACGCCTACGAGCGAGCAAACCGCAGCACCAAACATTATCGTAGTAAGCGGAGCGATTTTTACCATACCGCCCATTCTAGTCATATCTTTGTGACCATAAATTCTAGCGATATTACCGGTAGAGCAGAATGCAAGAGCCTTGGTAAAGCTGTGAGCCAAGCAGTGAAAGATCGCGGCAAGCAAGCCGAAATATCCGCCGATACCTAGCGCAAATGCAATAACACCCATATGAACGACCGAGTGGTAAGCAAACATCCTCTTTACGTCGTGCTGACGAACGAGGAAAATTCCTGCTATAAATAGCGTGATCGTACCGGAAATTAACATCACGGATTGAACGAAGTCAAAGCCTACAGCTTGAGCTGTGATAGCGTAATATCTAAATATCGCTAGCATCGCACATTTTAAAAGCACACCCGAAAGTAGTGCCGAAATCGGAGCCGGACCTTCTGCGTGAACGTCAGGAAGCCAAGTGTGAGTAGGAGCAAGTCCTGCTTTGGTTCCAAAACCGATTAGAGCGAATATAAAAATAAGCTTAGCGGCATCGCCGTTTAAATTTTTGGCATTATCCATAATGCTTGTCCAAAGCATCGAAGCCTCGCCGTCGCCTGTGATTTTGAATGTAGCCGCATATAGTAAAACGGTAGCATAAAGCGCGAATGCTAAGCCGATCGAGCAGATGACGATATATTTGTAACCGCTCTCGGTAGATTTTTTATCTTTGTGAATAGCGACCAAAAATACCGATGCTAACGTAGTAGCCTCTACCGCAGCCCACATAAATGCGACGTTGTTGCATATAACGCTAAGCGTCATCGTAAAAACGAAAACGTGGCAGAGCGCATAGTATTTTCTAAGATCGCTAAGATCCAGATGGCCGCCTTGTATCTCCCATTTCATATAGGTGGTGGAGTATAGATTTACCAAAAAGCCCGTTACGGCGATTAGCACTAAAAATACGCAACCTAGGCTATCTAGGAATAGGAATTTATCGTATGCATAAAACGCCTCGGCATTGCCGCTTAGAAGCTTGCCTACGTTACAGAGTAGTCCTGCGGATGTAACCCCAGAAATCAAAACGTGTAACGTGCTTAGGAGCTTGAAATTCTTAGGGCATAAGAATAATATCAGCGCTCCGAGCAACGGAAAAATTAATATAAAAGCTAAACTATTCATCATTAACCCCTTAAATTCGAAGCTTTAGACGTATCAAGTCCGTCATAAGCTTTGTAAAATCTAACCGCCAAAACGCTCATAATAATAACCGCAAAGATCGCGTCGGTTAAAATTCCAAGCTCGACTAGCTCATGAGAGTTGTAAGCCATAAGCGCAAGGCTTAGGTGGATGCCGTTTTCAAAGAGGCAGTAGGCTAGAATTTGCTTGATGAAAGAATTTCTTAGCATGAAGCCGAAAATTCCCATCATAAATACGGTTACCGCCGCTATTAGAACGATTCTTTCTTGAATAAGAGAGAATTTAAGCAAGATCGGATTGATTGTCATCGCAATCGCTAGCGAAAATCCCATCGCAATAACGGGGCTTACGAAAAAGCCGCCTACCGGCTCATCCTCGCTGATCACATCCAGCTTTTTAACTAGCCAAAATAAAATTCCTGGCACGAAAATAACCTTCGTAAAAAACGCCACTATCGCCCAAATTCTAAGCTGCGGCGCATTAAAGTTAGAATACAGCATAAAAAATATGCTTACCAAAAGTAGCGTCTGAATCGCGTAAATTCCGATCGAAAGCTTTAAATTTCTAAGTCCGAATACCGCAAGTGACGTTACGATCATACAAATTGCTAAAATATCGATACTATTCATCTTAAAATCCTACTACGTAAAGCGTTAATGCCGCAAAAGCGATGGCAAGAGCACCGCATGAAATTTTGCGCATGCTCGAAGTCATTCTAAAGCGCGGTCCAAAGTTGTCGATGAAAACGGCTGCTACGTAAAATACGCCAGTTTTTAGCACAAAGATTATGATCGCTAAAAGCGGATTGCTAAAATTCCACGGCTCAAATATCGTTAGGAATAATCCGATCATCGCAAATTGCTTCAAAATAAGCGCCGCTTGCACTAAGCCTAGATCGCTGCCTGCATATTCGCCAAGTAGACCTTCTTGAAGCTCTTGCTCGGCTTCGGCAAGATCAAATGGCTTTCTGCCGGTCTCGACATACATACACCATAAAAACGCAATCGAGGCGACGGCAAAGCTTGGAATTTGATAGCCGATCTGACCGCTACGTACCATCTGCTGGATCTCAACTAAATTTGAAGTTCCCGCAGCCATCATTACTACAATTAGGCACATCATCATAACAGGCTCGACAAAAACGGCAAGCATCTGCTCGCGTCCACCGCCGGTTGCGGCAAACGGGTTACCGCTGTCTATCGAAGCCGCACCGAATACAAAGCGCAAAAGCGCGCCTAGATATAGGATAACGAAAATATCCGAATACGCTCCGAAAAGGGTATCTTTGCTGTATGTAATAGGAATAGCCGCCAAAATCGCCGCCGAAGTAGCGAAAAGGAAAAACGGCGCCCATCTAAATACCCAGTGGCTGCACGCAGGAACGGTCCTGCCGCGCTTAAAAAGCTTAATAATATCGCGGTAAGTCTGGAAAAAATCGCTTCCTTGTTTCGACTGAAGCTTGGCTCGAAGTTTTCTAGCCATACCGTCGAAGAGTGGAGCGACTAGGACGATAACCGCGACTTGAAATATCATTAAAAATATAGTTTGTATAGTCTGCATCTCAAACCTCCTAGATCAAGAAATATCCGACGCCCAGTATCGCGCAAAGATAGATTAGGATGTAAAGCGTATATAAATTTGCATAGCCGCTTTGAATAATTCCTATCTTATCGGCGATCTTCTTACTCCAATCGATTACCGGTTGATAAATCATCGTCCACCAAATGTCTTGTGGGTGGTTGTGATACTCGATCGGTCCGAAGTAGCCGTTTTGCTCTATTCTGCGTTTATGACCTCTAAATAACCAGTCCATAATCTTTCTTAAATCGCCGGTAAAAGGACCGCCGGTCATCTGCATGCGAGGGCTATATTTAAAGCCGCATGCCCAAGGATCGGTTTCACGAGGTTTGTCGCGATTTGCTTTCATAACCGCTAGGATGATAAACGGAAGCAGCATTGTAGAGCACAAAATCACTGCAATAAGAGGAGTTGAGACGATACTTCCCAAAGGCGAAGTGATTGACGAAGCGCCTAGGCTTGCGGCATATCCGCTATTGGAAGTGATAGAATTTACCGCCTGCATGATGTAATCGACTATGAAGTGTGCGCCTACGCCAAATCCCACGCAGCCTATCATCAAAATGATCATTCCTAAAACCATTCCTAGTGGGCTTTCTTTTGCATTTTCCCAAATTTTTTCATCCCTTGGGGTTCCTGCGAAGATTACCGCATAAAGCTTAAGGTGCATACCGACCAAAACGCCGGTAAGTGCAAGAGCGACCACTGCTAAAGAGAAGGCGTATCTGATGAAAATTCCGCTTTCCTTAGCGCCTTGAAGCATTCCTTGATAGGTAAACCACTCTGAAACGAAGCCGTTTACCGGAGGAAGCGCTGCGATACCCATGATACCGATAAACATACCGACGGCAGTTAGAGGCATTTTTTTAGCTAGCCCTCCTAGCACGTCCATATTTTGCGTATGAGTAGCGTGGATTACAGAGCCCGCGCATAAGAATAGTAAGCCTTTGAATATTGCGTGATTTACTACGTGGTAGCAGCCTGCTAAAAATCCGACTGCGGCTAGCGTTACATTGCCTGCTGCGACGCCGTAAATTCCGGTGCCAAGACCCAGCAAGATAATGCCGATATTTTCAACCGAGTGGTACGCAAGAAGTGCTTTAAAGTCGTGCTGGCACAACGCGTATAAAACGCCAAAAAGCGAGCTAGCTGCTCCTAGGATCAAAACTGCAAGCCCAAAATAGATGCTTAGCGGCAAAAATAGCGTAAATTTAACAAGGGTAAAGAGCGCTACTTTAATCATAACGCCGCTCATTAGCGCAGAGACATTCGATGGAGCCGCAGGGTGAGCTTGCGGTAGCCAAACGTGAAAAGGCCACATTCCCGCTTTTGAACCGAAGCCGACCAAAAACAAGATGAATGCTGCTACAGAAGCGCCCATAGGCATATTTACTTTTCCCCACTCCGCAAATTCGAAGCTTCCTGCGTAGTTTGCAATGATAAGTAAGCCACAGGTAATACAAAATGCACCGATCTGCGCTATACCTAGATATACCATAACGGCTTTGAGCGTGCCTTTGCCATCGTTTACTATGATTAGAAATGACGAAATTAACGTCATAAGCTCCCATAAAACAGCGAAGCAAAATACATTATCCGCACTGATAACTAAAAGCATAGATAAGATGAAGGTATTAAATAAACATGCAAAAACGCCGATATTTGCCTTTCCGATATATTCCTCAGCGTAGCTCATGCCGTAAACGCTGCTTGCAAAGCCGATGAAAACGACTACGAAGCTGAAGAAATTTCCAAGCGGGCTTAAAGCAAATTTTGGCGCATATAAGAAAGTACCGCCCAAAACGAAGCTGTCGCTTACGCCCATATTGGCTACGAAATGACACATCGCATAAAAACAGCTGATGGCACCTAATCCAAATCCTACTTTAACGGCAGTTTTTGGAGCGCAGTATAAAAGAATACTAATTACTGCACTGACGATAAATAAAGTATAGACGCTTATCATTTTGCGCCTCCTTCTTTTTTGGCGACGCAACTGATTTCGCCGTTTAATACGTCTTTTGCAAAAGCATTAGCCGCATCGTAGTCTATCGCAAAGCCCAATTTATGCTTACCTTCTTTAGGATCTATCATAATGATAGCGCTGGTTGGGCAAACCTCGACGCATGCAGGACCGTTTTCGCGTCCGTTGCATAGATCGCATTTGATGGCGGTGCTTTTGGCGCCCGCTTGGCTTTCGATCTCGAGATAATACTTCGGCTCGACCGCATAATTTACTGACGGCATAAGCTCGGCATTCGAGCTGATCGCGCCATAAGGACAGGCGAGCGTACACATCTTGCATCCGATGCAAATTTCTTCGTGTAATTCGATATAGTTATTATCGAAGCGAAGCGCACCGGTAGGGCAGACATTTGCACATGGTCCGTCATCGCACTGCCTGCACTGCGTAGGCATAACGCCGTAAGCCTGTCTAAGCACGGTAAGTCGCGATTTAGCAAGCTTGCCGCGCTCGTAGGCACTTGAGTAACAGGCTGCCATGCACGTCGTGCAACCGATACATCGTTTGTAATCGCAGATTACAAATTTATGTTGTTTCATACCTTTCTCCTTGACTTAAGGAATTTTAAAAATTTTTTATTAAAAATTTTGGTGTAATTATATTTAAGTCCGTAAAAAAATTCCGTCATTTATCTGACGATATTTGGAATTTATTTGATAAATTTGCTTTCAAAGCTTAAATTTGAAAACTAATTTCTTTTTTAAACCAGTTCGTTGATTATTTGCTTTAAAAGTCTAGTATATCAGTATTAAAGTATATTTTAAAATTTAAATTACTACTTAAATTACCCCAACTTACTCCTAATTATAATTAAAAAAATTCTTTTAGCTTAAGACAAAATTTCAATTTTATTTTAGGTAAGAATTTATATAATTGTGCCGAAATTGCATATATGGTAATTTTGCATGTTTAGTATTTTCGAAAGGAGAAAATATGGCGAATAAAGGCAAGGTCATATGCCCTTATTGTGGCACAGGCTGTCAAATCGAGCTGACTGCGGAAGACAATTATATCAAATCCGCAACCGGCGTAAGCGACAACCCTGTAAATCAAGGTTGTTTATGTTTGAAAGGTTATTACGGATGGAATTACGTAGGCTCTAGAGATAGGCTTACTACTCCGCTAATTCGTAAAAAGAATGGCAAATTTAGTAAAGACGGCGATTTGGTCGAGGCTAGCTGGGACGAAGCGCTTGATTTGGTTGCTAAAAAGATGCTCGAAGTTAAAGAAAAATACGGCGCCGACGCGATAGCCGGAAACTATTCCGCACGCTGTACGCATGAGGATAACTACGTAGCGCAGAAGCTACTTAGAATTTTAGGTACGAATAATATCGATCACTGCGCGCGCATTTGACACGCTCCGACTGTGGCAGGTCTTGCCAAAACAATCGGTAACGGAGCGGCTACAAATAGCTTCACGGAGATCGGAACTCACAGTAACTGCATTATGATGATCGGCTCAAACCCGGAAAATGGTCACCCGATCGTAGCTATGCACGTTCAAAGAGCGTTAAATAGAGGCGCTAAACTCATCGTTATTGATCCGGTTAAGACGGAATTTGCAAATCGCGCAGATATCCACCTCCAGCTTGAGCCGGAGCACAATATCCCAGTCATCAACGCTTTAATCCATGCTATTATCGACGAGGATTTGGTAAATCACGAATTCGTTAATAAATACACCAAGGGTTTTGAATATGTAAAAGAGGCGGTTAAGGATTATTCGCCTGAAGCCGTAGCCAAATACACTAGGTTAAACGCTGAAGATATTAGAAAAGCAGCTAGAATTTACGCCACTACGCGACCTGCGGTTATCACGCACGGCATGGGTGTAACTCACTTCAACCACGGCGTGGGCGCAGTCTGCGACATTTCAAATTTAATGCTCGTAACGGGCAATGTGGGCGAGCTCGGAAGCGGCGATCTACCGATCCGTGGACAAGAAAACGTTCAAGGCTGCTGCGATATGGGAATGCTTCCTAACGTATTTACCGGCTATAAAGCTGTAACCGACGAAAATGCCCGTGATTGGTTTGAGCGCCAGTGGAATTTGCCGAAAGGTCACCTAAACGGCAAGATCGGCATTCATAAAACCGAAGTGCCTGACGCAATTCTTGATGGTAGGGTAAAATTCTTCTGGACGATGGGCGAAAACCCGGTTATGACCGATCCGAACGCAAACCACTTCTTGCGCGCGATTTCGCAGGTAGAAATGTATGTGATCCAAGATATTTTCTTAACCGAGACGAGCCGCAAAGCAGATGTTGTGCTTCCTGGAGCTTGCAGCGGCGAGAAGGAGGGCACTTATGCAAATGCAGAGCGCCGCGTACAGCATAGCGAGATTGTAGTTGCCCCTCCGGGACAAGCTAGACAAGACTGGGCTATCATCTGCGAGCTTGCCAGACGCTTAGGACTAGGGGATTATTTCACATTTCAATCTCCAGAGCAGATTTGGGAAGAGGTGCGCAGGGTAGCTCCGCACAACTACGGCGGAATGAGCTATTACCGCATCAAAAAATACCACGGACTTCACTGGCCGTGCCCTGATGAGAATTCTATGGGCGGACCTGCATTGTACCTTGATAAAAAATTCTTTACCCCGGACGGTAAAGGAAATTTCGTCCCAGTTCTATTTGTGGATGATAAGAGCAAGATCGAAAGCGCCAAAGAGGAATTCGCAAAGCGTATGAATATGCCGAAAGATTATCCTGTAATGGCGGGCTCCGTGGACGAGAAGACCGACGAGGAGTTCCCGATCCAGCTTCTAACTACGCGTAAAGTTTACGAGTATGCAGGAGGCGCGATGACTAGGCGCTCTAAGACCGTAGAGCAGGGCGGTGACGCGATAGGACCGATTGCGGAAATGAATCCGAAACTCGCCGAGAGATACGGAATTTCGCAGGGCGATTTCATCGTCGCGTGGAGCCGCTACGGCTATATCGCGATCAAGGCGGACATTACCGAGTGTATAATGGATGGTATCATTCAGATGTCTTATCACTACTGGGAGAGCTGCTGCAACGAGCTAACCAGCGGCGGCTGGGATCTCATCGCTAAAACGCCTACGTTTAAGGCAGCGATTCAGATCAAAAAGATCGACGAAGAGGAATTCTTGCGTATCCGCGAGCTTAAGCGCATTAAGTTTCAGACCAACAAGGTCGTTTACGACGACTTCCACCACCATCCGATTAAATTCTAAGAATTTAATCTTATCCGTAGATTCGGGGCTATGCTCCCGAATCTACTTTTTAACAATCAATTCAAATAATATGAAATTTTTAGCGATCTAGCCGTCTTGCGATATTTTAAAGATCAAAAATTTCAAGAATTCAATAAATTTCTCGATATTAATACGCTTTCTTTGCGTAGTTGCACTATTATTGATAAGAGGGTGTGAAATTTATCTGCTATTGCGTTAATAGATGCGGCTGCAGAAACTGGGCATTCGCGATTTATCAAATCCTAATAAATGTAGTCTCTATAAGAGCGGCGCAATGGAGTAAATTTTAAAGATAAGCATGATAATAAGGCTATTTTATCGCGACAAATCTTGCCAAATTACATTATTGATTAAATTTTAACGCGTGCAGGCTGATTTTATGCGAATTAGCCTATATTGTTGTCAAGAAATGCCATAATTTTAATAACACAAATGCAATTTTTGTGATTTTAATAGATGAATGTAAAAGACTCATAGGCTTTTTAAAGCACTAGACACGGCTTTTAGTCTTAATAGTTGCAAATGCCGATTTATAGCATAGTTGGAGTAGTTTCGCGCTCCGTCCGAAATCCATAAATTTTGATTTTAAAATTTTAGATTTAAAATTCCGAATTCCGCCGTGCTTGGAGCTCGGAATTTTTAGAATTTTGTTTTATCGCGTGTTTTTGGCGTTCTATTTTCACGCGGGAGTCGCTCGCTGCACTAGATAGATCGCGCTACTTGCGATGTTAAAGCTATTGCGCCAAAGCTGCTGCCTGCTTGCGGATGAGATTTATGAAACTAGGCTCTGATATTGAAGCTATTGCGCCAAAGCTGCTGCGGCAGAATTCCATTTACTTTATGCAAAGTAGTTAAAATTTCTGCCGCTTGTCGTGCCTGAGCTACTTATTGTGCCGGTCTGTTCGTCTCGCTTTAATTTTTATCGCTAGCAGCACCTACTTTACTTTGTCGCTCCTAAATTTTTGCCGTCCGTCGCGTTAGAATCGCTCGCAGCGCCGTGATTTTCGCTGCTTGCAGAATCTGAGCTTGTCGTACCGCTAGGGCTTGCGGAGATTGGATTTGCTATGCTTTCGCCCGCGATGCCACTTACGTTATTTATGTAGGCTACGGTGCTTATTTTGTTCCATTCTCTACCGATTTTCAAAAATGCGCGCTGGCTGTCTAGGATCTCTTTAAACATCGGATCTTTCGCCGCTTCCTCGTCTAAAATTTCATTCGTTGCTTTTTTAAGCGCGGCTATCACGTCTGCAGGGAAGTCGCGCACCTGCACATCCGGAAACTGCGCTTTTAGCTCCGCCCAAATGCGAGCGTTTTCGTAAAAGCCCTTATTTTGGAAGTTCTCTCCGGCAAGTCTTGCTGCAGCCTCTAAGATCGCTTGAAGATCCGCAGGCAGCTTCTCTAGCGCCTTTTGATTTACCAGCAGCTGGCAGTCTCCCATAGGCTCTTGCCAGCCTGTGTAGTAGTATTTAGCCACTTTGTGAAATCCAAGTGGCATATCATAGACAGGGCTTACCCACTCGACCGCATCGATCGTACCCATTTCTAACGCCATAAATAGCTCGCCCGTAGGTACCGTGTTTATAGTAGCACCCAGCTTGCTCATCACCTCTCCGCCTAGCCCCGGTATGCGGAATTTAAGCCCTTGCAGATCCGCGACCGAGTTGATCTCTTTTTTAAACCAGCCGCCCATTTGCATGCCGGTAGATCCCATCAAAAAGGTCTTCATGCCGTATTGTGCGAACATCTTATCATTAAGCTCTCGCCCACCACCATAGTAATACCACGCGTGCTGCTCATCAGTAGTCATACCGAAAGGCACCGCCGTCCAGAGCATAGTTTTGGCGTCTTTGCCTTTATAATAATAAAGCGAAGTATATCCTAGATCGTATTGACCGCTTTTGACGAAGTCGAATATGCCAAAGCTTGCCTTGTGCTTGCTCGGCGTATCGATGCGGATCTGAAGCCTGCCGCCACTAAGGCTTTCGGCATAGTTTTTAAAATCCTCGGCGGCAGCGCCCAAAACGGGCGTAGTTGCCTCCCACGTACTAGCAAGTCTTAGGCGATATACCTTATCGTCGCCGAAAAGTTGCGAGCCCAAAAGCATGAGACATGCAAACAAAAAAATCTTTTTCATTTATATCCTTTCATAAAGTTTTAAATTCATAAAATTTCAAAATTTAGTGCGCCGCCGGCTTAAAATTTAATCGCGTTCCGCGTTACTGCTACGAAATTCTGCTTCACGGTGTCTATTTTATCGACACGTTGCTTTCTATTCTATTTTACGACGCTTCATCTTATAAGCACTTTGCTTTGCAGACGTCTTATTTTGCGATATTTTGTTTCTAAGCGCTCCGCCCAAGCTTTTTTATTTTACAATGCCTGGCTTTGCGACGATAGAGCGCTGCGTTCGTTTTAATTTTGCCGCGTTCGGGCGTACTTACCTGCATCATATCTAGCGATAATATTTTATCAAGCGCGCTTTCTTAAAAGCTTCCAACGCGGATCTTTTTCTCTTAGAAATGACAAAAGTATCTTAAAATGCCATCTTTGCGCTTTTGCAGATAAAATTCTCCCTTCCTTTCAAAGCGAGCTTTGTCATTATCGGCAAGCCTGGATGCCACGCCATTTTTTGATCTTAGACGGCAGAATCGTGCTTTTAAATTTAAAATTCCGCAATCAGCGCACTCTTTGTACCGCATCGGCAAGCGGAGAGTGCGCCTTTATATTTGAATTTTGCGCCTTAGTCGAGCGCAAAATTCCGCGCGGAGTTTTGATGCAAATTCCGCACGAAGCCTAGATTAGAATTTTACGCAGAGCCGCCCCGCGTTGTCTAAAATTTTTTACAAAATTCCGTGTCACAAAATGCATTTAAAAATTTTAAATCTGCTATTGCGCGGAATTTCTTAGCGTAAATTCTAAGCCTTGAAATTTTGCTCTTGTTTGACAGCATAAAATTTTAAAACAAAATTCTACAGCCGTCATGCCTTAAAATTTTATTCGCAAAGCCTGCTTGCTAAATTTTAAAATTTTAAGCCTAAGTCCGCAAAATTCCGTATTTCGCGTTTTAGAAATTCTATTTCGCAAAATTTTATCTCGCGGATTTATCGCTCCATAAATTTCTGCGCTAAATGAAATTTTACTCCGCATAGTTTGCGCTTCGTAAAATTCTAGCTCGCGAAATTTTGCGAGCTAGCCCTTATTTTCAAATAACTCTGCGTGTTTGCCGCGCAAAAACTCCACCACGGCGATCACTTCGTCCGCGCCGCTAGCGTCCGAGTTCGCAAGCACTGTGTCGATATTTTCGATATACAGCTGCGCCGCATCGGCGAGCCGCTCGCGCTTCACGCCCGCATAAAGCAGCATCGCGTCAAGCAGGATATTAATCTCGTAGATGAGGTCCTGCTCGGCGATTTTTTCGTCATTATTTTTCATCTTCTTCCTTTGAAATTTGAGTTTTTTTCTCGATCAGATCCACGATTTGCGCCTTTACGGCTTCGTATGAGCTCGCGTCCTTAAAGCCCGCAAACATCCCGCCGCTCGCGTTTACATGCCCGCCGCCGCCGAGAAGCAGCTTTGCCATTTCGCTTACGTCGATCTTGCCGTCGGCGCGGAAGCTGAGCGTTTTTTTGCTCGTTACGTCGATGAAGAAATCAATATCGGGGTTTTGCGTCAAAAAGTCGTTGCCGATGACGCTTGCGTTGCCGATATTGTAGGTCAAAATGCCCTTTTTATCGAGATAGCTGATCCCAAAGCGCTGCTTTTGCGCGCTTAGACGGGCGACTACGAAATGCGAGACGAGATTGCTTAGCGTATCGTCGCGCTCGCTTTTAAAAAATTCTTTCTTTATGCCGTGCAGCGCGCTATCTAGCGCGATGTGAGCGTCTGGCTCGTCTTGAAATTTAAAGATTTTTTCCAGCAAGAAAAAGATATAATCCCTGCTCTCCCGCTCAAACATGATCTTATTGATCTCTTTCGCGCCTGAGACCATGCCGAGGCAGACTTTGCCGAGCTCAAACTCGCTCTGCTCTTTCAGCCAGATATCCACGGCGTTTACGACGCGCACGAGCTTATCCAGCCGCGTCTCGCCGCCGAACATCGCGCTGAAAAAATCATACGTTATCTTCGTGGCGCAGCGCGACGAGTCCAAGAAATACCACGGGAATTTCTTCGTGCACTCAAGTCCGCTTTGATGATGATCTAGAAGGATCACGCGGGCGTTGCGGCGCGCCAGTTCGCCGCTAAATTTCTCGCACTGCGCGGGCAGTAAATTTAGATCGGTGATTAAAACTAGGCTTTTTTCATCTGCGTCTGCGGCAAGCCGCTCATCAATGCGCTCGAGGATGAGCTCAAATTTTTCGTTTATCTCCTTGCCGTAGTTGGCGTTGAAAAATTCCACATCCGTCAAATAGTGCGCCGCGACGAACTGCGCGCCGTAGCCATCCAGATCGGTGTGGCTTAGGTGATATATTTTCATTTGCGCTCTTTGCCGATGATGTTTGCTAGCGTGATCGTATCCATATACTCATCGACCTTCTCCTGAAGTTCGCCGAACATTAGATTGACGCGGCACAGCGTACGACCGTTTGGGCAGGCGTCGATCCCCTCGGCGGTGCAGTCAAATACCGTCGCCTTGCGTTTTTCGGCGCTTTTGATGATCTCGCTTAGCGTGATCTCGTCCGCATTGCGCGCGAGTACAAAGCCGCCTTTGGCGCCTTTGAAGGAATTTAGAAGTCTCGCGCGAGCCAAATTTTGTAAAATTTTAGCCAAAAAACTGCGTGAAATTCCAAGCTCGCTAGATATCGAATCGACATCCATCGATTCCTCCTTACCCGCGATGCAGATCATTGAAAGCAGGGCGTATTCGCTTGCTTTTGTAAAAAGCATTTATTTTCTCCTTTGGTGTCAAAGCCTGCATTTTACACAAAGAAAGCAAAAATTTAGGTTAATTAAGTATAATCGCTTCCTATTTTACCGATCAGGAGGTCATCATGGCTTTAGACACGGCTCAAAAGGCACAGATAGTTGCGAAATTCGCTAGAAGAGAGAAAGATACGGGCTCTGCGGAGGTGCAAATCGCGCTTCTTACCGAGAGGATCACGCTTCTTACCACTCATTTGCAAGCAAATCCGAAAGATTTTTCATCTCGCTTAGGACTGCTAAAGCTAGTAGGTCAGCGCAAAAGAATGATGAAATATCTTAAAAACAAAGACTACGCAGTTTATTCCAAGCTCGTTAGCGAGTTAGGCTTAAGAGATAAATAATCCCCTTCGCTCGCGGCGGCATCTGCTTGCCTGCTGCGGTTTTATACACGGCGTCCGTCAAACGGCGGACGCTTTTTTTATGCCTGGAATTTCAGCGATTGCGGTTTTGAAATTCTAAAATGCAGTGTCGCCAAATTTTAACGTTTTAAAATTCATCCGTTCGCCATTCGCTTGTCCGCAACGCCTTGTCTTGACGCAACATTTCTCGCTTCGGCGAACGCCTTTGTCTCGATGTAATGCTTTTGCTTTGCCGCAACTTTCTTGCTTCCTGCTAGTGGCTTGCAAAATTTTGACATTTTAAATTACGCCTATCGTTTTATTTTCGCCATTTAAATTATCTGAATTCTTATCGCTTGAATTGCCGCTGTTATTGCCGTTCGGATCTAAATTTTTTGCTCGGGTTGTCTAGCTCGCTTTTAAAATTTAAGCGAAAAATGCCGCCGCATCTATTTAAAATTTCGCTTTATAAAAAATTCAGCGAATTTTAATGGGGGGAGGCGTACTATTCACGAATTTTATTTTTAATTAAAGGATTATTAATGGATTATTTTCACGGCATCGCAATCAACGCAAAAAAAGAGGTGCTTACGAATATGAGTAGTGAAACCGATACGAATGTGTATGGCTCAAGTAGTGGTGACATTGTTTATGGTGGTAGAATTAATACCAATACGACAGCTTTATACGACTACTAGAACTAGCACCACGCACACGCATATATGGACTTTTCAGCTTAAAGGACTGGGTAAGGATTTATTTAGGGTGGCTTTAGGTGAAAATTTCGCAATTGTAGATGGCGATGAAATGGCTGGTTATGCGGAAAGAAACGGCGGTTATATGGATTGTGGCGTTACTAAAAATGTAACTAGAAATATAAGCAACGAAAATCAAATCTTGGCTGACACCGAAAGTCTTAAACCTAAATTTGCCGCTGACTTGGTATTTTATGGCGTCATTGCAGGTGGAGTATTAGGTCTTATATGCAATGGGCTTTATTTTCAATGGTCTTATATCGCGTCGTTTATAATAGGTGCGATAGGCGGCGATATTTTGACATCTAAAACTTATAAGTTATTAGTTTATAACAAGAAATTACGCGAATATGAAGGAATTTTAGATGACACAAAGCGCTTCTTAGACGATTTTGAAAATCGCGTTGCAGGTGAAAAAGTCAACGAAGAAACAGCTAATCATAAACGCAAGCCCTCAAGAACAAATTGAAGTAACTTCAGAGGCACAGCGAATAAAGACGAAATAGCTTTAAAATTTTAGTCGCATTTGAAGTTATATTTTTCGTGCGGTTTGAAATTTACTTAGAAAAAAGTGTCAATATACTAAAACTAAATTTTATCCTTTCGGGCGTGCGATTCGAAACTATACGCACGCCTTATTTTCAGCGTATAAGGTTGTTTTAAAATCCTAGTACATACAATTTTAAAATTCTATTACTATGAAAATTGTAAAAATCCAAAAATATGCAAATTGCAAATTTCTTGTTTTGTATAAATTTAAAGCCTATTTAAACGCCGCAAAGCTCATAAAATTCGCCCATTTAAAGATACTCTCGACGCGCTTAAAGCCCGCGCTTAGCGCCAAGGCGCGGTTTTCCGCCTCCGTGTAGGGCACGAGCACGTTTTCAAGCGCCTCGCGTTTTTGTGCGATCTCGTAGCGCGAGTAGCCCTGCGCGCGCTTGTAATCCTCGTAAATTTCGATCATCCGGCGCGCCAGCGCAGGCTCTTCGTAGACGATCTTTTCGCTAAAGATCAAAACTCCGCCCTCGCGCAATCCGTCGTAAATTTTACTCACGAGCGCAGCGCGGCGCGGCGGTCTGATAAATTGTAGCGTGTAGTTTATGATCACGGCGTCGCAGTCCGCGAAGCTCGCATCCAGCACGTCCGATACGCTAAGCTCGAGCTCGGCGCCGAACGCCGCCGCCTTGGCGCGGGCGTTTTGTATCATCGCCTCCGAGCTGTCGATGCCGCACAGCCGTAGATCGGGGCGCAGCGCAAACAGCGCCAGCAGCGCGGTCGCAGTCGAGCAGCCAAGATCGATCACGCGGGCCTTTTGCGGCAGTATCCTCGCCAAAAGCTCGCTGCTAAGCCGCGTGCTAGCCTCATAAAACGGCACGCTGCGCCCGATCATATCATCAAAAACCGACGCGACGCTGGCGTCAAACTCGAACTGTTTTTTGATAGGCTCTTTAAAAATTTCGTCTTTCATCCGTTTCCTTTTTAGTTTCGCTATTCGCGCAGTACTTAATTTATATTTTCTGCGCATGATAAGCGCAGAATTCTCACGCCGTGCTTTCTGCGCTTACGCGACACTCGATTTGCGACCGCTACGCATGGAATTTTTGCGCTTAGTTTGCCCCGTGCGTAAGCATACCTAAATTTTAAACGCAGCATGAGCGCTTTTGATGCGAGCGAGCTGTATCCCAGTTTGCGTCCAACTTCTAGCCCAAATACGCTCGATGCATGATTAAATTTCACGTCTTGCTTGACAGACTCTAAAATTCCGCGCCGCGCAAATACATCCTTAAAATTTTGCGCCGTATTTAGCGGGCTTGGAATTTCTCAGAATTAAATTTTACGCCGCCAAATCTCGCACTGCCAAAACAGCTTCTTTAAATTCTTTAATTACGAACTTAAACTAAAAGCATAGTCAAAGCTTTATTAGTAGAATTTTACGCCTATTTTGCGATTTTACGCGCTGCAAAAATAGAGGCGCTTGGCAAAATTTTACGTTTGACTATGCGCATAATTTAGCCGCTTGGCTCTTGCTCAGAAGCTCAGCCCTGCCGAATTTTAAAGCTTTGCAACACAACTAAGATTTTTTATCGTTCTCAATTCTCGGCGCAGCTTGCACTTGCCTTGTTTTGCATGAGCTGAAGCTCAAGGTGCGTTAAAGTCCTGCAGGCGGTACGTCGTTAAAATTTAACGACTTTTTAGCAGCTTGCGCGCCGCTTTTGTGTACACTTCCCATATGGCATCGCAGACGCAGACGGTGTACCAAGTATTCTCAGTGACAACGGGCACACTACTTTTATACGGGACAACGCAGACGGCTCATTTAATGCGCCGTAGATGCAAAACGCGGGCAGACACATCAAATTTCAAGCACACAGCTCGCAAATTTCATCTTTAAGCTTACAAGCTGTAGATTAAAATTTGCGGCTTCGTAGTACCGCCTCCGCCTCTGAAGCGTCTTTTAAAATTTGCTCCTTAAGCTGCGCTAGATCGCTAAATTTGCGATTTTCACGTAGGAACTTTATAAATTTCACGCAAGCAAATTTCGCGCCGCTGTTTTTGTCCGCAGCCTCTAAAATTTTATTTTCGGCGTCCAAGCTCTCGCTCGCCGCAAAATTTTGCATAGGAATTTTAGCCGAATTACGAGCCGAAATTTCATCTAAATTTTGCGCAGAATGTGCGGCTTGCCCCCCGCAGCACGGCGCGCGATCTTGCGCGGAATTTAAACCCGCTTCAAAGCCCGCAAAATCCTCTAAAATGTGCGTTTCAATCGCAAAAGCTCCGTCGGTGCTGAGCCTATGTCCCAAGAAGCTCACGCTTGCAAATTCCTTGCTTCCGGCGCGCACCAGGGTCGCATATACGCCGCTTTTTGGCATAAAATAGCTGCTGGCATCAAGATTTAGCGTCGCTACAAACTCCCGCGCCCCGCGCCCCTGACCGCGCACGATCCGCCCGCAGATCTCGTAATCTCGCCCCAAAAGTTCCGCCGCCTCTTCGCACCGTCCGCGCGATAAAAGCTCTTTGATCTTGCTTGAATGCACGCCGCCGCCGCTTAAGCAAAACTCCCCTACAACGCAGGTTTGCCCGCGAAATTCGCGCCTTAAAAATTCTACGTCCCACGCCCGATCACGCCCAAATCTAAAGTCCTCGCCGACGACAATTTTTTGTAAATTTATGAAATTCTGCCTTAAAAGTGTGATAAATTCGCCTCCGCTAAGGCTTTTGATAGTGCGTAGATCGCAATAAAAAATCTTTTTGTTCGTAAACGCCTGCCGTGACGCAAAAGGGGTTAGCTTCGTGCCACCACCTGCTAGGATTACGATTATTGCGCCGTGCTCGCCTAGGTGCTCAAATAATTTTTGATGTCCAAGGTGCATGCCGTCGAAGTTACCGATCGCTACAGCGCGCACATTATCGCGGTTTGCGCCTTGCAGCGTTGCGAAAATCTCGCCACGTGTGAACTGCTCGCTTAGGCGCGCACGCAGCACTTCCGCACAAGCAGGAAGCGTGCCTTGAGCCTGCACGTCTACGTCATTGCTGCAAGCGTCGTTATAAGTCGTTTTACTGCCAAAAGTCGTTTCATTGCTGCAAGAGGTGTCGGTGTCTGCTTCATCTGCGCGGTGCGCATCGCCGGTTTTATTTCCGCTCAACTCTTGCCTTGGACGTTTGATATTTTGAGATGAATTTTCTCCATTGCTTGTGAAATTCTGTTCCGTAAAATTTTTCAAGCTGGAATTCTGCGATACGAAATTTTGCTCTTTAAAGTTCCGCAGCGAAGCCTCTGTATGGTCTTTACATGATTTTTGATTAGCCATTACTTCTGCTTCGTCCAGACGATTTTTTTGGTGTCGTAGCCGCTGTGCTTCGCCTTTTTTAGATATAGGATGCGGATCGGCTCAGGCAGGGTTTTGGTGCGCGAGAGGATATACAGCTCGCTCGTATCGGCGCCGAAGATCAGGGCGTAGCGATAGTCGCCGTCCACCTGCGCCACGCGGTAGAGGGAGTCGGAAATCAGACCTTTTTGATAGAGCAGACCTACGTTTTTATCGCCCGCAAACTCCAATACGTGCTGCTCGTTTTCGATTTTACCTGAGCTTGTTTTGGCGGTTTTTAGAAGATTGATCGTGGAGTTTTTATCGATAAAGCACTCGTACGCGGTGTTTTGCAGCTCGCCACCGCCCTTCATGCGAGCGATCTCATACCAGCCGCCGCTAAATTTAGAGATGTCGAAATTTTTTACCAGCGGCGCTTTGGGGTTTAAGCTTTTAGCGCATGAGCCCAAAAATAGCGCGCAAAACGCCAATATAATTAAGTTTTTAAATTTCATCGTTCATCCTTTTTAGAAGATAGAAAAATTCCCTATTTCCCTCTTTACCCGTGATTTTGCAGGCGCTAGCGTGCAGCACAGCAAGCCCCAGCTCGGCGCATAGCCGCTCAAATTTCGCTCGCGCGGCGCACACCGCTTTTTCGTCCTTGAGCACGCCTTTTTTATTTCGCTTGATCTCCGCGCCGACCTCAAATTGCGGCTTAAATAGCACGATGAGAGAGCTTTTTGCAAGGCTTGCGAGGCTTTTTAAGATCAAATTTAGCGAGATGAAGCTCACGTCGCAGGTGATGAGATCAAATTTCTTCTTGCTTGCAAACTCCCTGATGTCGGTGTTTTCGCGCACGATCACGCGAGGATCGCGCCGCAAAATTTCGCTTAGCTGCGAGCTGCCGACGTCAAGCGCGGTCACGCTCTTTGCGCCGCGCTGCAATAAAATCTGCACAAATCCGCCGGTACTGCTGCCCACGTCCAAAACATCGGCTCCAGCTAAATTTAAAATATCTTTTTGCGAGGGCTTTGTTTGTGCTAGCTTCGCGCTGCCTTCACTGCAGCACGCGCCCGCATTGCCGCCCGATTTGGAGGCTTTCGCCGCATTTAAAATCTCTGGCGTCTCGGCGCCAGCATCCATTTGCAAAAGTCCTGCCGTCTCGGTGCCTGTGCTCATCTGTAAATATCCCTCTGTTTGCTTGCCTGCATCGGTTTGCAAAAGTTTCGCCGTTCCGGCGCTGGTTTTTGCGGTACGGATCGCCGCGGTATTTGTTTCTGCGATCTTTGCCGCCGTCGCACTTGTAATTTCGGTCGTCTCGTTTGCGCTCAAAATTTTATCCGTAGCCGCAAAATCTGCACTTGAAATTTGCGTCGTTACTTCGCCTGCTTTTTGCGTCGCTACCTCGCTTTTCCATTGTATCGCTGCCGCTTTGCTATCCGCGCCCTTTGCGGCGCTGCATGGCTTTGAAATTTCTGCCGCCGAGCTAGGCAAATTTGCGCCACAGCTTGCTAAAAGCCCGTTTTCGGCGAGCTCGTCCAAAAAGCCTGCAAGCTTGAGCGCGCCCCTGCTTACGTAAATTTGCTCGGCAGTACTGATTTCGCCGCTCTGCTCAGGCGCGATCTGCGCGGAGGGTCTGTTTTGCACGGCGCCTCGCAGCAAAATTTTATCCTGTTTTATCAGTGCGGCAGCCTGATTTCTACTGATTTTAAGCGTATTTGCGACGAGCAGATCAAATCTCATTTTGTCTCTTCTCCGCGCGGCGGTGAAATTTTAAAGCTTGCGCAGTTTTTGCACGGCCTAGAGCTTAAAATTTTATCGCGCAAAGCAAAGTCGCGTACAGCAGCACCGCAAGGCTCAAACTTTAACCCGCGCGGTGCCGTAAATTTAGCCATACCGCGCATTGTAAATTTTAACTCGCCGTGCGTTGTAAATTTTATCTTGCCGCTAGCGAAAATTTTAAAATTTTTCCTATCGGCGCAGTGTTTGAGCGGCGCAAAATTTGAGATATTCTTGCTTGCAGCCGTATCTATCGGCATCGTGCGCGCCGTTTTAGCGCCGCTGCAGGTATAGCCCGTACGTCTCGTAGAAACCGCCTCTCGATTTGTCGCTTTTGCCACTTGCTCGTGCGTTACAAAATTTTTAAAATTCTCGCGCTTTGTAAAACGCGCAAGCGCCGCAGGACGGAGGTTGCTTTTAAAATTTAACCCCGCGCTGTTTGCGTGCGGATTCGGCGCCAAGCAAAAAACCTTCACTCGCCGCTCCCCGCAAGCGCTTCAGGCTTGCTCTTGTTAGGCGAATTTGCACCGGGCGTCGCCAGGCTCGCAAGCGTTTCAAACTCGCTCTCGTCGATCACCCGCACGCCAAGCGAGCGAGCTTTTTGCAGCTTGGAGCCCGCTTCTGCACCCGCAAGCACGAAGTCGGTCTTGGCAGATACCGAGCCCTGCACCTTCGCGCCCATCGCCAAAAGTCTAGCCTTAAACTCGTCGCGCGGACGGCTGAGCGTGCCGGTGATAACGACGCTGCGGTCCGTGAAGACGCTTTTGGCGGTCTGCATCTCGGGCGCGCGCGGCGTGATTATTTCGCTTAAATTTAGAATTTTTTCGCGATTTATCTTGCAAAACTCCGCTAGGCTCCTTGCCATCGCCTCTCCAAAGCCCTCCAGCCGCAGAATTTCATCCTCGCTCGCATCCAGCCAATCCTGCCCGAATGCCGCGGCGATCTTGCGCGCGGCTACCTCGCCGATGTGTTCGATCCCCAAAGAAGCGATGAAGCGCTCAAGCGGCGCGTTTTTGCTCGCATTTATCGCGCCCAAAAGATTTGAAATTTTTTTATCTGCAAAGCCCTCAAGATCCGCCAAATCCTGCGCGCCGAGGGCGTAAATATCGCCGATCTTTGAAATTTTTCCGCTTTCAAAAAGCTGCGTGATCGTCGCGTCGCTTAGCCCTTCGATATTCATGCATTTTTTGGAGCAGAAATAGATCAGCGAGCCTATCACGCGCGCCTTGCAATCGAGGTTTTGACACTTTATGAGCGCGCCTTCGTCAAGCAGCCTCTCGCCGCAAACCGGGCAGCGACCCGGGCGCAAAATTTCACTCTGCGTGCCGTCTCTGCGCTGTTTGTAAACGCTCGTGATCTTCGGGATCACGTCGCCGCTGCGGATGATGCCCACGAAATCGTTTTTCATCAGCCCCAGCCGCGCGATCTCGTCGAAATTATGAAGCGTCGCGTTTGAAACGTTCGCGCCGTCGATATTTACGCTATCTACGACGGCTACGGGGGTAACCGCGCCGGTGCGGCCGACCTGCAGATTGATCTCGCGCAGCCGCGTTACCTTTTCGACTGCGGGGAATTTATACGCGACCATAAAGCGCGGGAATTTCACCGTATAGCCCATCTGGGCGCACTTTGAAAGCTCGTTTACGCGGATTACCATGCCGTCTAGCATCAGGTCTTTGCTCGCGCGCATGCTATGCAGCGCCTCGTACGCAGCCCTGATCTCGCTCGCGCTCTTGCAGATGCGGCAAAACTCGTCGCGCAAAAAGCCGAGACTGCGCACGAACTCCATTATCTGCGAGTGCAGTGCAAAGCTTAAGGAATGCTCGCCGACCCCCCACGGGATAAATTTTAACTTTCGCTTCGCTACGATCGCGCTATCTAGCTGCCTCAGGCTGCCGGCGGCGGCGTTGCGCGGGTTTGAAAACAGACTCTCGCCGTTTGCGGCGCGCTCGTCGTTTAGCGCGTCAAAATCGCTCTTTGCGATCAGCGTCTCGCCGCGGATCTCGATCCTTCCCTCGTATGGGATCTGAAGCGGCACCGATTTGATCGCTCTTGCGTTTTGCGTTACGTCCTCGCCTATAAGCCCGTCGCCGCGCGTCGCCGCGCTTATCAGCACGCCGCCTTCGTAGGTCAAATTTAAGCTCGCGCCGTCAAATTTCGGCTCGACGTAAAACTGCGCGCCGCTCTTCTCACCGCGAGCCAGCCACGCTAAAAGGTCTGCGTCGCCAAAAATATCCTCCATCGACCACATCTGCGCGCCGTGAGCGAGCTTAGAAAAGCCCTCGCTGATCGCGCCTCCGATGCGCCTTGTGGGCGAGTAGGGCAGCGCGAGCGCGGGATTTTGCTCCTCAAATTTCTCCGCTTGCGAATAAAGCTCGTCGTACTCTTCGTCGCTCGCGATCGGTTTATCGTCAGTGTAATATGCCCGCGCCCACGCATTTAGCGTATCTACCGCAGATCTGTATTCATCGTAATTCATCTTGTGCTCGCATCTTTAAATTTTAAAATTCCGTGTGTCGCTAGAATTCCGCGTTCCGTTAAAATTTTACGTCGCGTTAGAATTTTACGCTCCGCGGCAGACCCCTGCATCCCAAATTCCGTGCCGCGTAGCTCGTTATCGTTAAATTTTGTGGGTCCGCTCGCTTTAAATTTCGTGCTTAAAAAGGCGCGATCAAATTCCATTGCCGAACTCCTTTAGCGCGCGCTCGTAATCAGCCGGCGTGTCGATACCGATGCTCGAAGTTTCGATCCCAAGCATCGCGATCTTCTCGCCCGCGCTTATGGCGCGAAGCTGCTCGAGTTTTTCGGTATCTTCCAGCGCTGAGGCGGGCAGGGCGCAAAACCGCTTTAAATTCCGCACGCTGTATGCGTAGATGCCGATGTGTCCGAGGTAGCACTCGCATGCCGCGCGCGGGTAGGGGATGAGCGAGCGCGAAAAATAGATCGCAAAGCCCGCATTATCAAGCACTAGCTTGACTAAATTCGGATCCTCCGCCGCCTGAGGGCTTATGTATTTGTAGCAGCTCGCCATGAATGCGCCCTTTTGCGTGATTGCCTCGTGAGCGAAATCTTTAAATTTAATCAAATTTTCGCTCTCAAAAAAGGGCTCGTCGGCTTGGATATTGATGATGATCTCGTTCTCCGCAAGCGCTGCGTTTGCGACCGCTTCAGCGATGCGGTCGGTACCGCTTTGATGTTCGCGCGCGGTGAGAACGGCGTCAAAGCCGTAATCTTGCGCGATCTTTAAAATTTGCGGCTCATCTACGGCGATTAGCACGCGGTCTGCCTTGGCGGCATTTTGAGCCGTTTTGATAAACATCGGCACGCCGCCGAACTCACATAAAATTTTATTTTTAAAGCGCGTCGAAGCAAGGCGCGCGGGGATTACTATCATTTTTTGATCCACTCCATTATGGCGTTTTTGATCTCGCTTTGCTCCACGACGCTAGAATGCACCTGCGGCGCGCTAAAAAGGCGCGAGATCTGCGGCGGAATGTCGCTGCGAAATTCCTTCGAAAGCGCGATCATATCGGCTCGCTCGTCCTCGCAAGCTCTACCTTTAATCGCGCCGATCATCGACGGCGTAAATTTAATCCACTTCGCGGTCGAGATGACGAGATTTAGGCGGCTTTCGCCAAGTAGCTTGAAGCAGGTCGCCGTGTGCGGATCGATCAGCACGCCGCGGCTGCTCTCTTGTTTGATAAACTTAGCGCACTGCGCATCGTCGCAAAAATCCGCCTCGAAGACCTCGCGCAGCTTCGCAAGCTCGCTCGCGCTAAGCTGATAAAATTTATCTCGCGCCAGGCTTTGCATCAGCTCGCTCGTGCGCGCATCGCCGAACATATCGCTAAGCAGCCGCTCGACGTTGGAGCTAACTAAAATATCCATCGCAGGGCTAATCGTGCGGATGAGCTCGCGCCCGCGCAGATCGTAGATGCCGCGCGTAAAAAGCTCGGTTAGGATATTGTTCGCGTTTGAAGCGATCTTGATTTTACCGATCTTTGCGCCCATCTTTTTGGCGAAATACACTCCCAGCGCGTTGCCGAAATTTCCGCTAGGCACTATTACGTCGAAAGTATTAAATTTAGAGCCCTGTTTTACGCTCTGCGCGCCGCTTGCGCCCGCTGCGGCGCTAAAATTTTTACCGCACGCCTGGCATTGCGCGTTTTCGTCTAAATTTCGTTCGGAGCTCAATACGCCGTGCTTTGAGAAATAGATGCTAGCGTAGAGGTAGTAGATGATCTGAAATAAAATCCTGCCGAAATTTACCGAGTTTGCGGCGCTTAGATTTAAATTTGCTCGCGCGAGCTCGTTTTTGAAATCATCGTCAGCCAGAAGCGATTTTAGCGCGCGTTGCGTATCGTCGAAGTTGCCGCGCACGCCTAAAATTTTAAGATTTGCCGCGCTTTGTTTGACCATCTGCTGGCGCTGTATCTCGCTCGTGCCGCCCTGCGGATAGAGGCAGACCGCTTTGATGTTTTCGTCGTCCGCAAAGGCCTCTAGCGTCGCAGGCCCCGTGTCGCCGCTCGTGGCGCACATTATTAAGAATTTCTCGCCTCTGGATTTTGCGATGCTTTTTAAAAGCGCGCCGAAGGGCTGCAGCGCCATATCCTTAAACGCGAGCGTTGGGCCGTGGTAAAGCTCCAAAATATAGGCGTTTTCGCTTAGCTTTTTGATCTGGACGGGGCAGGCGGGGTTTTCAAATTTATCGTAGCGCTTTAGCGCGTCTTCAAAGACTTCGCTGCTTACGTCAAAATCGAAGCTCTCGATGATTTTAAGCGCGATCTGTTTGTAGCTCAGCTCCTCGCACTGCTTTAAAAAATCCTCGCTCAAAAGCGGCAGCCGCTCGGGGCTGAAAAGCCCGCCGCCGCTCGCGCTCGGATTTAGCAGCGCGTAGCTAAGATCCGCTTTTTGCGAAAAATCTCTCGTTGAAACCAGTTTCATCTTTTTCCTTTTTAAAATTTTAAAATTTACGCCCGCCTAGGCGCTTTAAATTTGATCGCTTAGACTACTTGCGCGGACTTGCGGCATCGCCGCTTTAAGCCTGCCGCCTCCGCGCTCGCGCCTAAATTTCTTCCTTTATCAAACTTCCTATACCGCCGTCCGTGAAAAGCTCAAGCAGGATCGAGTGCGGAATTTTGCCGTTGATGATATGCGCGGCACTTGCGCCGTTTCGCACGCATTGCAGGCACGCATCGACCTTTGGGATCATGCCGCCTGCGATCGTGCCGTCCTTTTTAAGCTTCGAAATTAGCGCGGCATCAAGCTTGCTGATTAAATTTCCCTCTTTATCGAGCACTCCGTCAATGTCGCTTAAAAATATCGCCTTACTCGCTTTTAGCGCGGCTGCGATCCTGCTGGCGCAGAGATCGGCGTTGATATTAAAGCTCACGTTTTCGTCCGTCTCGCCGCCCGCAAGTGGGGCGATCACCGGCAGATAGTCCTTTTGCAGCAGGTCGTTTATCAGTTTGGTGTTTACCTCGGTGATCTCGCCTACGAAGCCGTATTTTTTCTCATCGAGGAATTTTGCCCTCAAAAGCCCGCCGTCCTTGCCGCTGATGCCGATCGCGGGCGCGCCGTTTTGGTTCAAAAGCGCCGTGATCTCTTTATTCACCGCGCCGCTTAGCACCATCTCGGTAATTTCGATCGCGTCTTTACTCGTTACGCGAAGACCGTCCTTAAACTCGCTCTGCACGCCGATCTTATCCAGGGTCTGATTGATCTTTTTGCCGCCGCCGTGCACGACGATGATCTTGATGCCGACCATATGCAAAAGCACGATGTCGCGGGCAAAATCAAGCTTGAGCGCATCGTCGGTTTGCGCCGCGCCGCCGTATTTGACGACGAAAATTTTATCTCTAAATTTACGGATATAGGGCAGCGCGGAGATGATGACTTCGGCGGTTTTGCTCTTTTTTATCATAAAATTCCTTTAAAAACCTTATTTTATCATAGCTTGGTTTATGTAGTTTTGAATTTCGCGGATAAAGTTTTCGCTTAGCTTTAAATTTAGCAAAATCACCGAAATTTCCGCGCCCAAATCCCTTAATTTCACGTAATCTTTCGCCGTGCAAAGGATATGCTCCGCATCCTCGCGCCTTAACAGCTCTAAAATCTGCTCTTTTTTGAAATCATAATGGTCGGGGAAAAATGCGTGGGCTTTTGCGAGCGGCAAAAACTCTTGCAAGCGCCAAGGCTTGGCGATAGCGCTGATTAAGATCGTGCGGGATCTCTCAAAGCTCGCCTCTTTAGAATTTAAAATTTTATCCGCAGCCGCGGGGTTCAAATTTGAAATTTTATCCGCGGCGAGATTTGAAATCTCATTCGTGCCGTTTAGCTTACTTTGCAGATCCGCCGCCGAAACGATCCTAAGCTCCTGCGAGATGTCGCTCTGAGCGGGTATGAAATCTGCAAATTTATAAAAAAACGGCGGGTAGCGATATGCGGCGAAGGGCAGGCAAAAGGGCAGCTTCGGCGCGCTTTGCGGACGCAGCAAGATATCAAATTTAGAGATATTAAATTTAGAAAATCCGTCGTCCAAGATCACGAGCTCAAAGCCGAGAGTTTGCGCGCGCAAAATCCCTGCGGCGCGATCTTCGCTGATGATCACGTTTGCGCCGCGCAGAAACAGCGCGTATTCCATCGCCTCATCGCCGCTTTGTCCCACGTCGCAAAGTATCCGCCCGCCGAGCGCTACTTCGAGCAAGCCTCTACTTTTGCGTCCGTATCCGCGAAGGATGATACATGTTTTGAGCCCCCCGTTAAATTCTTTAAAAAGCGCCCGCACCAGCGGGGTTTTGCCGCTTCCGCCGAGGGTTAAATTTCCGACGCTGATTATTGGAATTTTAAATTTTTGCGGCTTAGCAAAGAGCCTTTTTAGGCAGACGATCAGCGTATAAAGTAGCGAAAGAGGTGCTAAAATCACCCCTAGCGCAAGCCACGCGGGGCTCGGGTCGTATAGGTTTCGCTCGATTAGGAGTTTAAACACGATTTTGCGCTATCTCTTTGATCTGCTCGCAGATGTAGCTCACATCGTCGTCGCTAAGCGCCGTGTAGATCGGTAGGGATAAAATTTGCTGATAGTTTTTAAGCGCATTCGGAAAGTCATTGACCTTGTAATTATATTTGCTTTTATAGTAGCTTAGCAGATGCACCGGCACGTAGTGCAGCGAAACGCTCACTCCGCGCGAGATCAGCGCCTTGGCGAAATCGTCGCGGTTTTTGTCGATCTTTACGATGAATTGAGTATAGATATGCTCCTCGCTGTCGCTTGGAAGCGTCACGTGCGGGCAGTTTGCGAGCTGTTCGCGGTAGGCTGCGGCGATCTGCTTGCGGCGCTTTATAAAGGTATCGGTTTTTTCAAACTGTGCGATGGCGTAGGCGGAATTTATAGCGTTAAGATCGTATTTTTGACCGATGCGATCGACGTCGTAGGTAAAGGACATATTGCCGTCTTTGTAAAAGGCGTCTCCCACGATGCCGCCGTTTCTTAAAATTTGCGCGGCGCTTGCGATCTCATCGTCGTTCGTAACGAAAAAGCCTGCCGTAGAGATCGCATCTTGCGCTTGAGGATTGATCTGAAAGCACGATATGAGCGAGCTTTTAAGCGCTCCGATTTTTGCGCCCTTATAGGTAGCGCCCATAGCGCGGCACGCATCGTCGATGAGGATGATATTTTCGCTTTTGGCGACCTCGCTAATGGCGCCTATATCTGCAGCAAGCCCCGCGATGTGCGAGATGAAAGCGCATTTTAGCTTCTTGTGGCGGTTCTGATCTATCGTGCGAGCAAGGCTTTCGCTCGTGATATTAAAGCTTATCGGATCGATATCTACGAAAACGGGCTCGGCGTCGAAGTGGCGGATCACTTCGGCGACGTTGGGGAAGGAATTTACGGAGCATAAAATTTTATCTCCGCGCTTAATATCCATCGCACAAAGCGCCAGATGCAGCGCCGTCGTGCCGCTCGTAGTCGATACGGCATGCTTTACGCCGAAATATTTACAAATATCCTCTTCAAAAATTTCGCTATATCTTATATCGCTGTTGTAGAGGGCGCTTTTAATTAAGTCTTCCTCTTTTTTATCGATTTGAGCCTTATAAAACGGTATCTCTTTCATAAATCTCTCCTTAGTGCGCGGGCTCTATGCGGGCGACCGCGGGCGCGCGAAGCTTAAAATTATTTTTAAGAATTCTACGGACGATAAATTTCACCAGCTCTTGATTGTGGCGCGAGTTTTTCAGATATTTCAGATCGTCCGCGCAGATCTGCTCGCCCGAGCGAAATTTGGTCCTTAGATTAGGCCGCGAAAAAATATCTCTTAGCACGCTATCTAAGATCTCGTAGCTGTATCCAAGCTCACGTTCGTCGCTTTGGTTTTCCCATAGATCGGCGCTTGGGGCTTTTTTGATGATCGCATCGTCTATGCATAAAATTTTTGCGAATTTAAACAGATCGGTTTTAAAAATTTCTCCGATCGGATTAAATGCGTAGGCCAGATCGCCGTAGATCGTGCCGTAGCCGAGCATTCTCTCGCTAAGATTGCTCGTGCCTACGACTACGCCGCGTTTAGCCGCGCTGTAATCATAAAGCAAGCTCATTCTCACGCGCGCGGCGAAATTTCCGATGCGAAGAGCGCTTGCACCGGGATTTAAAGCGGTAAAATTTTCTACAAATGGCGCGATCTCTTTGATCTCGTAGGGGATATTAAAGGATTCGCAGTGAAAGATCGCGTCTGCCATATTTTCTAAATTTGAACCCGCACTAGGTAGGATAAGCCCGTAAGTGGGAATCTCGGTAAGTGCACAAAGCGCAGAAACCACGGCGCTGTCAAGCCCACCGCTGATACCCACTACAAAGGCGTCCGCACCAGTTTCATCGAGTCTCTCCGATAAAAAATCGGTCAGTTGCGGCAGCAAATCGTCCAAAAACATAATATTTAGCCTTAAAATTTTACGTTAAATTGCGCGAATTTTAACTATTTTTGGCTAAATTACGGCTTTAATTTAAGCTTAAAAGGAGGATTTAAATGCAAATTTTAAAAAAAGCTTTCGGCGAATATGTGACGAATTGCTACATTCTAAAGGGCGAGCAGGGCGATCTTGTGATCGATCCGGGGCAGGGCAGCTTTGATTGGGTGATGCAAAATACGGGAAAGATCGCCGCGGTTTTGAATACGCATGGGCATTTCGATCATGTTTACGACGATGCGAAGCTGCAAAAGGCGGGCGCTAAAATTTATATCCACGAGGAAGACGCCTTTATGCTGCGGATCGATCCCTTTGAGACGATGCCCGAGCCCATAGAAGCGGACGTGCTCATAAAAGGGCAGGAGCAAAGCTTTGAAATAGCGGGCTTTAACGTTAAATTTAGTCTTTTTGCCGGACATACGCCGGGCAGCTGTATGATCGAAGTGGGCGGGGTCATCTTTAGCGGCGACGTCATATTCAAAGGCTCTATCGGCAGGTGGGATTTTCCCTTTTCAAGCGGCGAGCAGATGAGAGAGTCTTTGCATAAAATTTTGCAGATAAAGGGTGATTTTACGCTCTATCCGGGACACGGCCCAAATACGAGCCTGCAGGCCGAGAGGCAAAATTTAAAATATTTTTTGCAATTTTTTGAGCGCTGATCGTTTAAATTTAACCGTGCTTAGTCGCGCAAAAAAGTGTGAAGCGGTGTGAAGCGGGTCGGCGTTAAATTTTATACCGCTTTGCTTGCAGGCACCGGAATTGATGCCGCTTTGCTCGCATTGCAGGCGCCGAAATTTACAGCTTTATTTGCCGCTGCGAGCGTTGAATTCTGCGATAAGTTCGCACGATGCGCGCATTGGCGTGCGCTGCGTAGATAAAATTTTAAAATTTACCGCCGCTTGATTAAATTTAATAAAAATTCGTGCTGCCGCGCGTGCAAAGCGTAACGCAAAAGGTGAAATTTAAAATTCGTACTGCCGCATCGAGCAAAACGTAACGCAAAAGCAAAATTTAAAATTTGCGCCGCCGTGTACCGATCCTAGCCGTTACAATGCGATCTAGTCCAATTCAAGCCCGCTAAATTAGCTAAATTCCGCACTCTGTCGAATGCAAAATTTTCCCTGCAAGCCGATAAATTCAGTAAAATTTTACGCGTTTTTAAAGACACAGATCTCATTTCATATCGGTGCACGGGTGCACGAAAAACGTTTTAAAGGCGCAGATCACGCCCGAAGCCGCACATAGATACGCCGCGGGGCGGGGTAGCCCTCGATCGTGCGCGAGTCGTCGAGCGGGTCTAGGAAATTCTCCAGGCTCTGCCCGTCGATCCACTCCGTTTTGCGCTGTTCGCTAGCATCCGTGGGCTTTTGAGCCAAAATTTCAAAATCCTTAAATTTCGCCCGTTCGCACCAATTCTGCAGCGCGCCGACGGTCGGGACGAAGTAGATATTTGAAATTTTTGAGTAGCTGTTTTTCGGACACAGCGCGAAATCGCCTGCTCCCTCGATATACATCGTGTCTAAAAACACCTCGCCGCCAGCATTTAGCGAGGCTCGCAGATCTTTTAGCATCTTTACGGGGTCGCTGCGATGGTAGATGACGCCGAGGCAGAAGATCGTATCGAATTTGTGCTCGTAAAAGGGCAGATGCTCCACGCCCAAAAGCTCGAATTTCGCGCCGCTACGGAGGAATTTCTCGATGAAGCGAAACTGCAGATAAAATAGCGCGCTCGGGTCAAACCCCACTAGCCGCGCAGGCGCTAGCTCGCTTGCGCGAAACATGTAGTAGCCGTTGTTGCAGCCCACGTCGGCGACGGTTTTGCCGCTCAGATTTAAAAACGGCCGCAGCAGGTTAAATTTCATGAAGCTTCGCCACTCGGCGTCGATGAAAAGATCATTCAGTGCAAAAGGCCCCTTGCGCCACGGCTTTAGCGCTTGCGCGATGCGCAAAATTTCATTCTCTTGCTCCGCGCTAGCGCTAAAGCTTGCACGCACGACGTCGCCGCACTCGCAGCAGCACTCGCCTATTTGCAGCGCCTCGATCGCGCTTAAAATTTCGCGGTTTTGCCCGCTTTGCAGCTTTTTAAAGTTCTCGTCTCTGATTTTTTGCAGATCCATTTTAATCCTAAAATTTCAAAATTTAGCGCCATTTTAACATAAAATTTTATCCATTTTAAGGCGCAAAGAGATAAAATCGACTTACAATTCAAGCAAAGGAGCAAAAAATGCAAGAAGCAAAAACGAGAAAATTTAGTCTCAGGTTTAATCACGAAATTTCAAGTAGTGGCGCAGAGGTGCGGCTTTGGCTGCCTTTAGTGCTGCAAGAGCCGTATCAGAGGTTGCTTGGCGAATATCATGCCCGCTCAAATGCGCAAGAGTCGGCTATCTGCGGAGATCATATAAGCACGTACTACGCGCGCTTCACACCCGATAAAGAGGCAAGAGCGGGCGTCGGCAAATACGGCGAGCAAGGTGTCGTAGGCGAAGACGACGATTATTTTGAGCTTAGCTTCGATATTGAAATTTCGGAGCGAAATACTGATTTTAGCAAGGTAAGCTTTAATGAAAATGAGCGCTTGAGCCCCGAGATTGAGGAGTTTTTAAAGCCTTCAAAGCTAATTCCAGCAAAAGGCGCTACGAAACAAAAATCAGACGAGATCACCGGCTCGCTTAAAGGCGATCTGGAAAAGGCGCGCGCGATCTACGAGTGGGTCGCTAAAAATATGAGCCGCGATAATAGCGTGATCGCATGCGGCAGCGGCGATGCAGCGGCAATTTTAAGCAGCGGCAAACTAAGCGGCAAATGCGCCGATATAAATAGCGTGTTCGTCGCGCTCTGCAGGGCAGCGGGCATTCCTGCGCGCGCTATTTACGGCATCCGCACAGGCACGGCGCAGAAATTTTCGCCTGAAATGGGTGTCATAGGCGCTCTAAGTGGCGGTGCGCTTGAAATTTCGGGCGCGCAGCATTGCAGGGCGGAATTTTATCTAAAAGGCCACGGCTGGATACCTGTCGATCCCGCGGACGTTACGAAGGTGCGATTGGGCGAGAACTTAAGCGAGGATGATTCTAAGCTGGCGCGGGTGCGCGAGTATCTTTTCGGTAACTGGGAGCCTTGCTGGCTGGGCTTTAACTATGCTCGCGAAATCGTGCTAAATCCGCGCCCGGCGCACGTTCCGATTGAAATTTTTTCGCATCCGTATTGCGAAGTGGGCGGCACGCCGAAAGATCCATACTCGCCTAAAAATTTTATCTACGAGTATTTTTCGCGCGAAATTTAGTCCTTTGGCGGCTTACATTTTGCTATCGCGTTTTGCTTAAGCTAAGCTACCGCGCTTCGTCGAGGCTTAACCGTTTAATCTAAGCGTACGCTTGGCTTTGCGACAGCGGCGCTTTTTGCGTGGTTTAGCCTACGCCGCCTGATACATACTGCCTGCACGCCTAGTTTGCGGGCTATCACGCCCGCTTTGGCGAAATTTCGCGCTATGTCTTTGGGCGAAATTTTGAAATTTTAAAATTCCGCGGCGAGCAAAATTCTAAAATTTTAAAGCGAGCGAAATTTTGAAATTTTAAATATGGATAGAATTTTAAAATTTACGGCTTGCGGAATTTTAAAATTTAGCGATTTCAAAGCCGCAAAAGGCTAAAATCAGCGCGTAAATTAGGGCTAAGGCTTAGCCATTTTATTTTGAAGGCATTTCATGCAAAGACGCGATTTTTTAAGAAACACTGCGATTTTAGGCGCCGTTATGGCAACTCCGAGTACCATTTTGGGCGGGGAAAAAGTCATTGACAAAAAGAGAACTTTCGGGCTATCGCTAAATCACGAAATTTTGGAGAAGGGCAAGCAGACTCGGCTTTGGATACCGCTTCCTCTCATCACGGAATATCAAAAGGTAAGCGACGTAAAATTTGACGGCAATTTCAACGATCCGTCCGTGGACTACGGCGAAATTCCGACGCTCTATGCCGGCTACGTCGGGGTGGCAAAGCCTACGCTAAATATTAAATTTAGCGTCGAGACCTTTGAGCGAAATACCGACTTTAGCAAGGTAAAATTTAATCCGAACGAAAAGCTTAACCCCGAGGTGGCGAAGTTTTTAGAGCCTAGCACGCAAATTCAAATCGACGGCATCGTCAAGCAAAAATCAGACGAGATCGCAGGCGACATAAAGGGTGATCTGGAAAAGGCGCGCGCGATTTATACGTGGGTGGCAAACACTATGCAGCGCGATAACAGCGTGCTAGGCTGCGGGCTAGGGGACGTGAAGCAAATTTTAAGTAGCGGCAAGTTAAGTGGCAAATGCACCGACATAAATAGCGTTTTCGTCGCACTTTGCCGCGCGCAGGGCATCGCCGCAAGAGAGATGTTTGGCATTCGCGTCGGCGCGTCAAGATTTAGCGCTCAAATGGGCGCCGCGCCTAAAGATGGCGTCAGCCATATCTCGGGCGCGCAGCATTGCAGGGCGGAATTTTATCTAAAAGGCCACGGCTGGATCCCGGTCGATCCCGCAGACGTTACGAAGGTGCGGCTGGGCGAGAAGCTAAGCAATGATGACAGCAAGCTTGCTAAAATTCGTGAGTATTTATTCGGCAACTGGGAGATGTGCTGGATCGGCTTTAACTACGGCAGAGACTTCACGCTAAGCCCACGCCCAGCGCAGTTTCCGATCAATAATTTCGGCTATCCTTACGGCGAAGTGGACGGCAACACGCTTAATTATTACTCTCCGAAAGATTTTAGCTACGATTACAGATCGAAAGAGCT
>NZ_CALIBH010000125.1 GCF_938045775.1 uncultured Campylobacter sp. | reverse complement strand
TGGCACGTCGAACTACTTGAGCTTTTTGAGTAGGTATACAAGAGAGGCTTCCCGCTAGACGACTTTGGGCGGATGTGTAAAAGCGCGCCTAATCTACGTGCTGCCGCGTCTGCATCAGAAAAAAATTCCGCGCTTTATTTGGCGTGGAATTTTAAAATTTTTTAGAATTTTGCGAGCGGCGAAATTTTAAAATTCCAAGATGAATAAAATTTTGAAATTTTTCGGCGCGCAAAATTCTGAAATTTACGGCTTGCAGAATTTAAAATTTCGCCTCTTTGCCACTCTGTGCGAAATTTGGTAGCGGTAAAATTTGCAGATAAAATTCCACGCCTAAAGCCGACGAGGGTGCGACAAGATTATTAAGATTATACTTAAAGGCAAAATTTGAAAACCAAACTAGAAAATTCCGCGCAAGAAACCTCGGTGCAAAAGCGGGAAAATCCTGGCAAAAATTGCTTCTGTGCGCGCAGTCTGTGGCTGATATTCGCCGCGATTTTTAGCGCGATTGCCGCGACATTTTGTTGCCTACCCGCGCTCTTATTTTTGATTTTCGGCGCGAGCTTTTCCATTTTTTCAGGCGCGGAGGCGCTGGAAGGTTACCGCGCGCCACTCTCTGTGCTAGCGCTTTTTTGCTTCGCGCTTTCTGCATTTTTCTTTTTCAAAAAGCCGCGCGCATGCTCGCTGCAAAGCGGGCGCAAAAAATGGATTCTGATCTACGCGCTCTTAGGAGCCTTGCTTGCCTTTATGCTTACATATCCCGAAATTTTAGGAGGGCTTTATGCGTAAAATTTTGTTTTTGATGTTTGGATTTATGGCGCTTTTTGCCGACAAAGAGGTTAAAATTTACGTGGAAAAAATCCACTGCCCGCTCTGTACTACGATCGTGCGAAAGGCGCTTTTGCAAACGCCAGGCGTGATAAACGCGAAGGTTTCGCAGCAGAGCAAAACAGCAACCGTCGTAGCAAAGGATGATACAAACGAGACCGCGATGCTTGAGGAAATCGCTAAAACGGGCTATGAAGGCGTAATCGTAAAATAAAAATCCCGGCAAAATTCGAACTAAATTTTAAATAAAATTCTTGCTAAATTTCGGTAAAATTCATGCGATTTTGCATAAAATTTCATTTTGCGCAGCTTGCCTGCAGCGTAAGCTAGCGCGATTGAAATTCTGCGCGTATTTTGCGGAAGCGCTATGTCGGCGCTGTCGCGTTTAAATTTAGCGGTATGTGTCGCCGCAGATACGCCGCGCTAAAGTAAATTCAAAAGGAGCAAACATGCAAAAAAACGAGGTTATGAATGATTTTAAGAAGCTGTGCGAGATACCGCACTGCAGCTGCGAAACGGAGCAGATGAGGGAGTTTTTGGCGGATTTTGCGTGCTCTCGGGGCTTTAGCGTAAACGTCGATGAGGCGGGCAATATCCACGCCGTAAAAGGCGAGCCTAAAATCTGCCTGCAAAGCCACTACGACATGGTCTGCGTGGGCGCGGCGCCGCATTTGGAGCTCATAGAAGAAAACGGCATCCTAAGGGCGAAAAACTCGACTCTGGGTGCTGATGATGGCATCGGCGTGGCGATGATGATGGGTGCGATGCGGGAGTTTGCGAATTTAGAGTGCCTATTTACCAACGACGAAGAGGTCGGGCTCGTGGGCGCAAACGCCTTTAAAGGTAAAATTTTATCGCCGAATCTGCTAAATTTAGACAGCGAAGAAGATGACCGCGTGACGCTGGGATGCGCCGGCGGCATAAACGTAAGCGCTAAAATCGGCGCGCAGACCGTCAAAAAGAGCGGTAAAATTTACGAGATCGGCGTTACCGGGCTTAGCGGCGGGCACTCGGGCAACGAGATACATAAAAATATCCCAAACGCGATGAAGCTGCTGGCAAAATTTCTTGCCGAGGAGGGCTGCGAGCTAATCAGCCTGGATTTTGGCGAGAGGAGCAACTCGATCCCCGCAAACGCCGTGTGCAAGGCGCTGTGCGCGCATGAACCAAAGCAGCGCGGCCTGGCGTGGGTAAAGAGCCTCGGCGAGGGCGAAGCGGACGTGCTGGCAAATAGCGGTAAAATTTTAGCGCTAATTAACTCCTTTGCCCAGGGCGTGCGCAGCTACGACACGCAGCTTGGCATGGTAAACGAAAGCATAAATCTCTCAACCGTTAAGCAAAAAGAGGACGTGATCGAGTTTGACTTTTTCGGACGCGCGATGAAGCGAGAGGGGCTCGAAAATCTGGGCTTTGAGACCGCTACGCTAGCTAGCGCGCTGGGCTTTGATGTGAGAGTAGCCGACCGCTCGGCGAACTGGGCGCCTTGCATCAGCGACTTCGCGCATCTCGTGCTTGAAGAACTGCAAAAACAAAAGCCGCAGGCTAAATTTGCCGCCGTGCACGCAGGCCTTGAGTGCGGCGTACTGGTCGCAAAACAGCCCGAGCTGCAAGCCTGCTCCATAGGACCTAATATCCACTCGCCACACTCCGTGAATGAGCACTGTGAGATAGCGTCGGTGGAGATGATGGCGGAAGTGGTGAGAAATATAATCGCTAGGCTTCAGTAGCTTGAAACGGCTTGTCTTTTTCCTTTATACGTCGTTGGAAACTCGGTCGGCTTCGGTCACGTATTGCGTATACGCTCCCTCGCCTCCGTCGTTTCCGCCTAGTCTAAAGAAAAAATACTTCGCCTTTAAAATTTAACGGCGGTTTCTCTTTTGAGCGTCTTTATAGAAATTACGCTTGCGGCGTCGCTACGTTGGTTTTGAAAGAAATTTGAAAATTTTAATCTGCGACGGACTTTATTCCTAGTCTTGATTAAAATTTTCTGCACAACTTTCAAAATCATCTCGCGATGCTTCGCCTTTAAAATTCTTGTGACGGCTTGTCTCTTGTTGCCCCATGCTTCGTTGGATTTAAATTTTTAATCGGTCACTACCAACTAGGTAACTCCCGCCCTTAAATTTTAAATCTGCCTCGTTGAGAACAAAAATACTTCGCCTTAGCTTCTTGCATTACAAATTTGATTAAAATTTGCAGCGATTTTTATAAAATACAGATCATAATAAACACAGCTACCAAGAATCAAAATTTTAAAATTCCGTCAAATTTAAGCCAGTAAATTTAAGCTCGCATTTGTAGGATAAAATTTTACGGGAAATTCTTATCCTTGCTGCTGCACAGCTCGTTTAAAAAGCACTCCTTGCAGTTTGGCTTGATCGCCTTACAGGTGTAGCGACCGAAAAGCACCATACCTTGGTGCAGTTTGCCAAGATCTGTTTTAAAAGCCTCGCTAAGATCGCGCTCCGTAAGCTCGGGTGTCTTTGCACGGCTTAGCCCCAGGCGATGCGCGACGCGAAAGACATGCGTATCCACCGCCATCACGTTTGCGCCCGCGCCCTCCAAAAGCACGACGTGAGCGGTCTTTTGCCCCACGCCCGCAAGAGATTTTAGCCCCGCTTCATCAAGCGGCACGACGCCGCCGAAATCACTAACCACCGCCTGCGCCATTTTGATTAAATTTACCGCTTTGTTGTTGTAGAAATTGCACGAGCTAATTAGCAGCTTTACGCTTGCCAGATTGGCCTTTGCGAGCTCTGCAACGCTAGGAAATTCCGCAAAAAAGCGCGGCGTGATTAAATTTACCCGCTTGTCGGTACACTGCGCGCTAAGCATCACGCAGACCAAAAGCTGATAGTTGTCTTTAAATTTCAACTCGCTGCGCTCTTCCGCGA
>NZ_CALIBH010000124.1 GCF_938045775.1 uncultured Campylobacter sp. | reverse complement strand
AGGTATTTTATGTTTTTGCGCACCTCGGCTCCCTGAAATTTCGCGAGATTATACGTCAAATTTGCTTTTAATCGGCTCAAATCGGCAGGAAAATAATGAGTGAAATTTAGGTAAATTTTGAGAGTAGTTTAAATTTGCAGCTCGATTTACAGCTCAATTTGCGGCACGGAATTTTAAAATTTAGAGGCGCGATATACTTTACTAAATTAAAAATGTAGCATTTGCGTGGGTGTTATTTTGGCGCTATTAAAAATGGATAGCTTGGCTAAATTAAACCATCCCAGATGTCCGCTAAGTTTCGCCGTAATCACTAGCCTACCGTTCTCGTCAAATTTAGAAATTCCATAAACGTGCATAGGCGCCGTTTTGAATGGTACGGCGATTCGTTGCGTAAAATTTGCAATTTTGCGCGTACAGCGCCTGATTTTGAAATAGCGTCCGCGGGGCGAAATTTTAAAATTCCACCACGCGAAAGGATTTAAAATTTCACAACGAGCATAAAATTTTAAAATTTAAAATCTCGAAATTTCAAAATTCCGAAATTACACGGCGCGGGCAAAATTTTAAAATTTAAAAATCGAACTAAATTTTAAATTCCAAATCAAGCTAAATTTCAAAACTATAAGTTGAGCAAAATTCCAAATCCAAAATTTAATGACTATGCCCCAAGTGTCCGCCCGTATCGCTTGATCTTACTTCGCAGATTAACTCGTCAGCGCATTCGTTATCGCTGCTCTCAAGCTGTAGCGTCGTGTGCGTGATGCCCAGATGCTCCATTTCGTGCGATATTTCGACCATGATCCGTTCCGCTTCGCGCACGCTCAGCTCGCCGCTAACCACGATGTGAGCCGTGAGCGCGTTTGCGCCGCTTGTGATACTCCAGACGTGCAGGTCGTGCACCGAAAGCACGCCATCCACGCCCCTGATCTGCGCGACGAGCGCGTCCAGGCACACGCCCTTTGGCGAGCCCTCCATCAGGATGTTTAGGCTCTCTTTTAGCACGCCCCAGCCGCTTTTTACGATGAGCGCGGCCACGAGCAGGCTAGCCGCCGCGTCCGCCCAGCCCCAGCTAAAGCACATCATCGCCAAAGCCGCCGCGATCGCGCCCACCGAGCCCAGGGCATCGCCCAGCACGTGCAGGTAGGCGCCGCGCATATTGACGTTTTCTCTCACGTCGTCGCCGCGCAGCATATATAGCGCCACGACGATGTTGATGGCGAGTCCCAGCGTGCTGATGGCGAGCATGCCAGCGGTGGCTACTTCTGGCGGATTTTGCAGGCGCCGCGCCGCCTCAATGACGATAAAAACGGCGATCGCGACGAGGGCGAGAGCGTTTATCGTCGCGGCTAAAATTTCGATCCGCCTGTAGCCGAAGGTCTTTTGCAGATTGCCTTTGCGTTCGCCGAATTTAAACGCAAACAGCGAAAGCCCGAGCGCCGCAGCGTCTGATAGCATGTGCCCGGCGTCGGAGAGTAGGGCGAGCGAGTTTGTCGCGAAGCCGCCCGCGACCTCGATCAGCATAAAAGCGGATATCATAAGGAAAGAATTTCTCAAAACGGTTTTATTTGACGTGTGTGAACGCGCGCAATGGGCGTGATTTTCGTGCATTTTGACCTCGCTTTTGGGCAAATTTTAGTTAAATTATACCTCAAAAAAGCGCTTAAATTTTATCTATATCGCCTTCTAGTCCGGCATCTACGCGCTTGCCGATGTCTTTTAGCTTGCTAAACTCCTCTATCAGCCTCAGCATGTTGTTGGAACCGATCGCAAAGGTCTTAAAATGCGCTATTTTGCATAAAATTCCTTTGTTTAAAATCGCGCGGATTTTAGCTGATTTTAAAATTTGCGTCAAATTTTTCGGAATTTTTGCTGTAACTCTTGACATTACAACAAAATTTTATTATACTTCGTTCATTGGTTGTAAGCTATAAGATTACAACAAAAAATTCTAAGGAGAAAAAGATGTCAAACTACAAGATCGTTTCAACGAAAAACGAACCGAGAGTCGAGCTAAAAGAAGCTCTAGGCTTAAGCGGCTGCGAGCTTTCTATCAATGAGCTTCCCGCAAACGCGAGCGTGCCGTTCGTGCATTCGCACAAGCAAAACGAGGAGCTTTACTTGGTGCTAAAAGGCGGCGGCACGCTTTTTATAGACGGCGAGGAGAAGGCGGTCAGCGAGGGCGACGCGATCCGCATCGATCCGGACGGCAAGAGATGCTTCAAGGCGGGCGCGCAGGGGATGAAGTTTATCTGTATCCAAACTAAACGCGGCAGCCTGGAGCAGTACACTAACGGCGACGGCGTGATAAACGACGATGTAAAGCCGAGCTGGCTGTAAATTTCGCGGGACGGGCGCGGCAAACGCGAGCGTAAATTTTAAACTGTGCGGTGGGCAAGATGCCGCCAAATGTGCGGGCGCATGAGCCGTAGCGGCTACGCGAGCAAGCAAATAAAATCAAATTTAAAGGAGAAACAATGAAAGTAGCAATCATCGGAGCAAATGGAAAATCAGGTTCAAATTTAGTGCAAGAAGCCCTAAAACAAGGGCATGACGTAACGGCGATCGTGCGAAACAAAGAGTATAAAAACGGCGACGTAAAAGTCGTTTATAAAGACGTTTTTGAGCTTAGCAAAGCCGATTTGGAGGGCTTTGACGCCGTTATCAGCGCATTTGCGGCTTGGACGCTAGAAACGTTCCCCCTTCATAAAAAGGTAGCAAAACACCTAGCAGATGCGCTTAGCGGTACGAAAACGAGGCTGCTCGTCGTTGGCGGCGCGGGTACGCTATACGTGGATGATAAGCAGACGATGGTTATGGATACGCCAAGCTTTCCTGCCGGGTACATGGGCGTCGCAAAGGCTACGGCGGAGTCGTTTTTTGAGCTAAAAGGTAGAACGGGCGTGCTCTGGACATACGTCTCGCCTGCCGGAGACTACGACGCAAACGGCGCTCGCACGGGCAAATACGTGCTCGGTAACGATCACGTTATACTAAACTCGCAAAACGAGAGCTATATTAGCTACGCCGATCTTGCGATTGCGATCATTGACGAGCTAAAAAATAGAAATTTCGTACAAAAGCGCTTTACCGCAGTCGGCGAGAGGGCGTGAGTTTAAAATTTTGCGTAATTTAGCTAAAATAACGCCGCACGAAACCAACGTGCGGTTTTTAAATTTAAATCAAGGCTGGTTATGCAAGTAGGTATCAAATTTTCACTCGCGGTGCACATCATGCTTTGCGTCGCGTATTTTCGCGAGGAGAAGGTCACGGGCGATTTCGTCGCCGCAAGCTCGGGGATAAACCCCGCCATCGCGCGCAAGCTGATCTCGCAGCTGAAAAACGCAGCTCTAGTGCTCACGACCGCGGGCGTGGGCGGCATCACACTGGCTCGCGACGCGCGGCTCATCACGCTTTTAGACATTTACGAGGCGGTGAGCGAGGAGGGCGCGATGTTTCGCCTGCACAAAGGCTCGCCTAGCGCCTGCCCCGTGGGCGGAAAGATCGAGGCGGTACTCGCGCCGCGCTTTGCTCGCATTCAGAATGATTTTAAAAAATCCCTATCAAGCGTGAGCTTGGCGGATCTTTTGAACGATCTGGGATAGAGCTGTTAAAATTTAAATACGCATTTATCTTCTAAATTTGCTCGAATTTCAAGGCTTGCGGGCTAAATTTATATAAAATTTTACCCGCCCGCCATGTAAAATTTCGGTTTAATTTGATTTAAGATATAATCCTCCTAATTAATTCTAAGGGGAAATTTTGAAATATCTAAAAGCCATATTGCAATTCATCGCAGTTTTTGCTTGCCTTATTTTGTATCTATTCGTAAGCGGAAGAGTAGGACTTCATAAATCTCAATCTCACTACACTATTACGATAGGCTCCGATACTACTAAAGAAGCGGGACTTGATAAGTATGTAAGCGAAGCGGAGATGCAAAGTTTTGCATTTCGCTACTGGGATATAGATTACAATTCAAACCCGAAAAACGT
>NZ_CALIBH010000123.1 GCF_938045775.1 uncultured Campylobacter sp. | reverse complement strand
CGCAATTTATCATTCCTAGCTTTTCCGCGCTTGCTACGCACGTGCAGATAAACGCCAAAAGCAGCTACTACAAGGCGCTCGGGTGGTTTTTGGCGGATTTTTGCCGCGTGGTGAAAGAGACGCTAGGGCTTAGAATTTAGAATTTAGAACGCGCGCTCGGTGTTTTTGCGCGTTCGGCACAGAAAAGCGCTATGTAGAGATAGGTTTAAAGCTTGCTTTCGGAATTTCTTGCGCTGTAGCCGGTACAGCTCCTGCGAGCGCGACAAGCTAAGCAAGACGGGCGAATTTTATCTGCATTATCTGCGCGGATGCAAAATATCTGCCTTGCTGTTTTGTGCGTCGGCTTGTCATATTGCGCGTCGTTTTGAATTCTGCGCGGCATTCGGTATTTTGCATATGTGCCGCCTGATGTTTGTTTTGCGCGCACTGCGAGTTTTGCTCGGCGTTCAGTGCTCTCGTTTTGCGCCGCCTGCATTAGGGTATTGCGTGCTTTGTCTGCGTCGCGCCACTTTGCGTGTCGCTTCGTATGTCGTCTGGCATAGTCATTTGGAATTTTACGTGAGGCGCCTTGCGTCCCATCTGGCGTCGTCGCTTGAAATTTCATGCGAGGTGGTCTGTGCATCGTTTGACGCTATCGCTAAGCATCCGCGTCTTACGTGTTTCGCGCGTGTGATCGAGCGTTCGAAAACTGAGGTTTAGTGCCTGCGTATGCGCCGCTTTGCGTCTTTTACCAAGCGTGCGTCACGCAGCGTCCGATGCGTGCCGTTAAATTTTAAAATTTAAAACAAAGGAAAAATTTGAATTACTGGAACGAAATTTACGCCCACTTTGATCCCGTGGCGTTCAGCGCGTTTGGCATAAACGTGCACTGGTACGGCATTATGTATGTTTTGGCGCTGCTTACGGCGCTATTTATCGCCAAATATTTCGTGCGAAAAGACGGCCTTGACTTCAGCGATAAGATGCTAGATCGCTACTTTATCTGGGTCGAAGTGGGCGTCATTTTGGGCGCGCGGTTAGGATACATCGCGATCTATTCGGGTGAGGCGGCGTGGTATTTCAGCCATCCGTGGCAAATTTTTAACCCATTTCATAACGGCGAGTTCGTGGGTATCCGCGGTATGAGCTATCACGGCGCGGTCGTCGGATTCGTGATCGCGACGGTTTGGTTTTGCAAAAAATTTAAAACCGATATGTGGGCACTGCTCGATCTCGTGGCACTTAGCGTGCCGCTTGGGTATTTTTTCGGACGCGTGGGGAATTTTTTAAATCAGGAGCTTTTCGGGCGCGAAACGACCGAGCCGTGGGGGATCTTGGTAGGCGGTACGTTGCGCCATCCAAGCCAGCTTTATGAGGCGGTTTTGGAAGGGCTGGTAATTTTCGTGATTTTATTTTTCTACCGTAAATTTAAGAAATTTAACGGCGAGCTGATATGTCTGTATGCGATGCTATACACGGCATTTAGATTCTTCGTAGAATTTTTTAGAGAGCCGGACGATGGGCTTGGCTTTATATTTTTAAATTTATCGATGGGGCAAATTTTATCTTTGGTGATGTTTTTGATAGCAGTTTTCTTAAAGCAGTCTTTGAAGAAAAAACTAATTTGCAGAAATTAAATTAATCTAAAGTTAAAAAGTAATATAATCTCTTTACAAAAATGTAAATTTTCGTTTAGCGGGGATTTATAATCATCTTTTTTAAGGAGAACCTATGCTAGGTCGCATTGAAGGCTTTACGGGCAGATCCATAGACGGCAAAAAAAGCCGCATTATGGCTTTGCAAGACGTGGCGCAAAGCATCAGCGGGCTGATTTTGGCCTGTTTTATGCTGTGTCATATGATATTTACCGGCACGATTTTGATCGGTAAGGGCGCGTTTGAGGGCGTCGTACATTTCGCAGAACCGGGCGGAATTTATTTCGTTACAAACATCGTCGCTTTCGTGATTTTCGTGATTTTCGTAGTTCACGCATTTTTGGCTATGAGAAAATTTCCGGCTAACTACGCCGCTTACAGGGCGTTTAAAGCGCACAAAATGCGAATGAAGCATTGCGACACGACGCTTTGGTGGTTTCAGTTTTGGACGGGATTTTTCCTATTTTTCTTTGCGGCGGCTCATATTTTAATGATCGTATTCGGTCCGAAAATTACTGCAGATCTTGCTATCGCTCGCTTCGGACAGCTTCATCTATTTTATTTTGTTTTATTGATTTTCGTAGTAACTCACGCTAGTATTGGAATTTATAGGCTTTATATGAAATGGATTAGCATAGATGGCACGAAGGCGGAAATTCAAAGGAAAAGAGCCCTCATCAAAAAGACGGTTTTCATCGTTTGGGGTGCATTTTTCTTGCTTTCGATAATCGCCGATTTCAAATGGTTAAGTTTAGAATAGGGAGCTTAGGATGAATGTAATATATTGCGATTCTTTAGTTATAGGCGGCGGTTTGGCGGGATTAAGAGCTGCGATTGCTACCGGAGAGAAAGGGCTTAGCACCATCGTTTTGAGTCTGATTCCCGTTAAACGCTCGCACTCTGCGGCGGCTCAAGGCGGTATGCAGGCGTCGCTCGGAAATTCCAAGATGAGCGAGGGCGACAATGAGGATGTGCACTTTGCCGATACCGTAAAAGGAAGCGACTGGGGCTGCGATCAGGATGTCGCTAGGATGTTTGCGCAAACGGCGCCTAAGGCTATCCGCGAGCTTGCGGGCTGGGGCGTTCCTTGGACTAGGATTACTAGAGGCGAGCGAAGCGCTATTATCAATGCTCAAAAAACCACGATCACCGAAAAAGATGAGGTTCACGGACTTATTCACAGCCGCGACTTCGGCGGTACGAAAAAATGGCGAACCTGCTATACCGCCGATGCTACGGGACACACGATGCTTTTTGCCGTTGCAAACGAAGCGCTAAAGCATAATGTCGATATTCACGACCGCAAAGAAGCTATCGCGCTAATTCACGCAAATAACCGCTGCTATGGCGCAATCGTGCGCGATTTGGTTACCGGCGAGCTCATCGCATACGTCTCGAAAGGCACACTGATCGCTACCGGCGGCTACGGCAGAGTATATAAGCACACCACAAACGCCGTCGTTTGCGAGGGTATAGGTGCTGCTATCGCGCTTGAGACAGGCGTCGCGCAGCTTGGAAATATGGAAGCGGTGCAGTTTCACCCGACCCCTATCGTTCCGAGCGGAATTTTACTCACCGAGGGTTGCCGCGGCGACGGCGGAATTTTACGCGATGTGGACGGCTACCGCTTTATGCCGGATTATGAGCCCGAGAAAAAGGAACTTGCTAGCCGCGACGTCGTAAGTCGCCGCATAATGGAGCATATCCGCGCAGGCAAGGGAGTAAAGAGCCCTTACGGCGAGCATGTTTGGCTTGACATATCGATCCTCGGACGCGAGCATATCGAGAAAAATTTACGCGACGTGCAAGAAATTTGCGAGATTTTCAACGGCATCGATCCTGCCGACACCGAGGTAATAACCGACGAGCAGGGCAGAAAGCGCGGTAAAGGTTGGGCTCCGATCCTTCCTATGCAGCATTACTCGATGGGTGGTATCAAAACAAAGGCTACGGGCGAGAGTCCAACACTAGCTGGACTTTTCAGCGCGGGCGAGGCTGCGTGCTGGGATATGCACGGCTTTAATCGCTTGGGCGGAAATTCCGTTGCCGAAACCGTCGTCGCAGGAATGATCGTGGGCGAGTATTTTGCGGAGTATTGTCAAGGACACGACGTCGATATCAATACGCACGATATACAAAAATTCGTAGATAAAGAGCAAAACTACATGAAAAGCCTGCTTGAAAAAGAGGGTAAATTTAACGTATTTGAGATCAAAAACAAGATGAAAGACGTGATGTGGGAGCACTGCGCAATATTCCGCACCGGCGAGGGATTAGCCAAAGCCGTAAAAGAGCTAGAGGAGCTTTACAAGCAGTCTTTGGACGTCAAAGTAAGCAATAAAGAGCTTTTCGGAAACCCGGAGCTCGAGGAGGCTTATCGCGTACCGAAGATGCTAAAGCTCGCGCTTTGTATCGCCAAGGGTGCGCTTGATCGCACAGAAAGCCGTGGCGCGCACTTCCGTGAGGATTATCCGAAACGCGACGATCTAAACTGGCTAAAACGAACGCTTGCGAGCTGGAAGGAGGGCGATACTATGCCTACTCTAAGCTATGAGCCGCTTGATATTATGAAGATGGAGATGCCGCCTGCGTTCCGCGGATACGGCGCCAAAGGCAATATTATCGAGCATCCGGACAGCGCCGTGCGCCAAAAAGAGGTCGATGAAATTCGCGAGAAAATGCAAGCCGAGGGCAAAGGCAGATATGAAATTCAAGAGGCATTGATGCATTATGAGTTGCAGCCAAAATACAAAGCACCTAACGAAAGAGCAGGTATAGGATATGAGTAGAAAAATAACAATAAAGGCATTTAAATATAATCCGCTAAGCAAAATTTCAAAGCCGCACTTCGCTACTTACGAGCTCGAAGAGACCGACGGAATGACGCTGTTTATCGCGCTTAACGTGATTCGTGAGAAATTTGATCCCGAGCTAAGTTTCGACTTCGTTTGCCGCGCGGGTATCTGCGGTAGCTGCGGTATGCTCGTAAACGGCAAGCCGCAGCTTGCGTGCCGTACGCTTACTAAGGATTATCCGGACGGCGTGATCGAGCTTATGCCGCTTCCATTTTTTAAGTTGCTAAAAGACCTCAGCGTTGATACGGGCAACTGGATGAACGCGATGAGCAAACGCGTAGAGAGTTGGATCCACACCGATCACGAAACCGATATCTCCAAGCTTGAGGAGAAGGTCGAGCCGGAGGTCGCGCAGGAGGTTTTCGAGCTGGATCGCTGCATCGAGTGCGGTATCTGCGTAGCTGCATGCGGCGTAGCGATAATGCGAAAAGACTACATCGGCGCCGTCGGCATCAACCGAGTGGCACGCTTTCAGATCGATGCGCTGGATAAGCGAACCGATGAGGATTTTTACGAGCTAATCGGCGATGATGACGGAGTATTCGGCTGTATGACGCTGCTAGGCTGCGAAGACCACTGCCCTAAGCACCTTCCGCTTCAAAGCAAAATCGCATATGTTCGCCGCAAGCTTGCCGCTCAGGGCAAATGCGGTTGCGGCAAATAAAATTTAAGCGGGTTTTTCCCGCTTAAATTTATCTTCCAATTTTATAAATTTTACCTCGATAGACAAATTCCAAAATGCTTGGGTCAGGCAAGTGAAGTAGCTTTAAATTTAATACTATCCCAAGCGACAGAGAAGTAAAATACGAAATCGCTGAAGATCGCTAGCGAGGGATAAGGATGAACGAAGCAAGGCTCGAAGAGCTAAAGAAAATTCTAAACGAACGACGTCAAAATTTAGAGCGAGGCTCACAGGAAAATTCTGACGCTCAAAATTCCAATGCCTTAATTTTAATAAAGGAGATATAGATGAGTAGAGGAAGTGTTGATAAAAGGTGTACTTATTACAGGTGGTTTTAAATCGCTACAAGAATATTCTGATTTGCCAAAAGCTACTAAAGGAATACAATGAAAAACCCGCTTTACTACGTAGATTATTGGTATGATTTGATTAAATTTGGCTTTGATCGGAAGCATACTTTTATAACGCTAATCGTTGTTTGCGTTTCATTTATCGCACCGATATTTCTCTTGTACTCCTACTCTATCGTACCAAGTACTCAAAGCATAAGAGATCCATTCGTATTTTACGGTACTATAAAAGAACTTAAAAGGCACAAAGGACATTATCGTACGAAAGCCAATTGTGTAGTGTCAATCCAAAATAATAATAAAATCATCACTAGACGCTTTGTAGATGTAAAAATTTCAGAAGGAACATATATTTGTGATATATTTTTTAAAGAATATGTATTTAATCGATGTATAATCATAAATATGTCTGATTTTGTATTGAATAAGCTGAGCCGCTGCGATGATGGTTTGGTTTTATTT
>NZ_CALIBH010000122.1 GCF_938045775.1 uncultured Campylobacter sp. | reverse complement strand
GCTCGTTTGCGTAAAACTCCCGTAGCACCGCCTCTGCATCCACGCTCTTTTGCAGTACGCCAAACGCGCTAACTAGCATTCCGCGCGTAATCGGCAGCAAATTCGGCACGAAAAGCGTGCTAAATTCGCCGCCTTTTAAAATTTGCAGCTGCTCTTTGATCTCGTCTGCGTGGCGATGCGAGATCGGCGAGTAGGCGCCCGCGTTTTCGTTTACGCTTACGAAATGGCTACTTGCTTTGAGGGCCTTGCCTGCGCCGCTTACCCCGCTTTTTGCGTCGATAAATACGCCGGTATTCGGATCTAGTAGCCGCACGAACGGCGCGAGCGCCAAAATAGAGCAGGTAGGATAGCAGCCCGGATTTGCCGTAAGCCGCGCGGCGCGGATCTTTTCGCGATTTAGCTCGGGCAGCCCGTAAACGGCGTGGGTTAAATTTTGCGGGTCTAAATGAGCGGTGTAATTTTTCTCGTAAAGCTCGCGGCTTAGGCGATAATCAGCCGATAGATCTACCACCTTGACGTTTTTAAATTTTAAAATTTCGCGGGCAAATTCCATCGCTTTTCCATGCGGCAGCGCTAAAAAAATAAGATCACATCTTTGCGCCGCAACGCGAGCATCCGCAGCTTCTACGCACATCTCAAACACGCCGCGTAGCTGCGGGAAAATTTCGCTTATCTCGCCCTGCGCTGAAGCGCCCAAATATGAAATTTCAAAGCCCGGGTGGGAAAGTAGAGCCTTAATCAGCTCAAGCCCCGTATAGCCGCTAACGCCGATGATGCCTACTTTTTTCACGCTAATTCTCAAATTTTATCGGCTTGTATTCGACGCTTAAAATTTCCACATCGCGTGTGCCTGATGGTAGCTGAAGCACCACCTCATCACCCTCGGCTTTGCCTAAAAGCTGGCGCGCAAGCGGCGTATTAATATTGATGAGCTTGCGCGAGATGTCCGCCTCGCTAAGCCCTACGATCGTGTAAACCTCCTCCCGCTCGGTCTCTACGTCCATAAAGGTAACGGTAGAGCCGAATTTTACGCGGTCGTGCTTGTAGGTAGAGGGATCGATGATCTTTGAGCGAGAGATGATGTCGCTAAGCTCGGCGATACGCGAGAGCAAAAACGCCTGCTCTTCGCGCGCCGCGTGATACTCGGCGTTTTCTTTCAGATCGCCGTGTCCGCGCGCGATGTCGATCTGCTGCACGATGTGAGGCAGCTTCACGCTCTGAAGCTCTTTGAGCTCGGAGGTGATCTTTTCATATCCGTAAAGCGTCATTGGTTCGGTCGTCATAATCTTCCTTTCTTTTTATCAAATTATATAAGCTTTAGCCTTAAAATTTTAGCTCGCAGGCTGCGTTAAAATTTTTGCCACGTTTTCGCTGGAGCCGAATTTCAGATAATCTCGCAGCTTTTCGCTCGCAAGTTTAAATTTCGCGGCGTCGCAGCGCTCGTATGCGGCGAGTAGGTTTTGCGCGCTTACTTCGCCTTGCAAAAGCTCCTCGTGCAGAGGCTCCTCGCCCAAAAAATCAAAAATAATATTCGCAAGCCCCACGTGCTTTAGCTTTACGAGTTTTCGCGCGAGCCAAACGTCAAACGCGCGAGCCTTGTAACACAGCACGAACGGAGTGCCGATTAGCGCCGCTTCAAGCGTCGCCGTGCCCGAGCAGATGAAGGCAAAATCGCAATCCTTAAGCGTGGCAGGAGTATCGTTTGCGATGCTAAAGCCGTCCAGAGGCCCGTAAATTTCATCTCTTTGATCCATCAGATGCGGCGGGATTATTAAGACTCGCTCGCTATTTTCAAATTTAGGCGCAAGGGTTCTAAAAATGGGCATCAGTCTTGAAATTTCAGCTCTGCGCGAGCCCGGCATAAAGGCGATCTTGCCCTGTTTTTCGTAGCTTGTTTTTTGAAATTTTATCTCGTCAAGCAGCGGATGCCCCACGAAAGAGTACTTTGCAGTTTTAGCGCTTTGGCTGCTTTGGCGCGCGGCATACTCTTTCGGCGCAGCGTCTTTATCTTTTGCTTCTTGTGCTGCAGCGTCTTTGCTCTCCGCTTCTTGCGGCACGGCGCCTTTATCTTCCTCGCAATCCGCGCCGAAAAATTTTGCCTCAAAAGGCCAGATGGAGAGCAGATTGTCGCAAAACGCCTTCAGCTTCTCCGCTCTGTGCGGCTTCCACGCCCAAACCTGCGGCAGGATATAATATGAAATTTCCGCGCGCGCGCCGCTATTTTTGATCGCGCGAGCTAGCGGCAGATTAAACGCGGGCGAGTCGATCAAAAGCACGCGATCGCACTCCGCCGCAAGTCGCGTCATCTGCGTTATCGCGCGCTTGGCTTTTAAAATTAGCGGCAAAATTTCTATAAAGCCCATCGCCGAAAATTCGCTGCTTTTGTATATCGGCGAGCCCAGCTTTTCATCGAAAATTCCGCAAATTTCGTAAGCGGGATCGAGCCTTTTAAGATGCGCTAGAACCTCTTTAAAATGCAGATTCGCCGAGGGCTCTAAGCAAGAGATTAGGTATTTCAAATTTAGCCTTTTAAATTTTTGTTAATTATAGCAAAATGTGCTAAAATTAAGCCGACAAAGGATTTAAGATGAGAAATTTTAAAATTTTAGCGCTATGCGGCGCGTTCGTGATGTTGCTAGGCGGTTGCAGTGCAGCTAAATACCAAAAGCGTCAAGTCACCGAGGATCCCGCAGTAACGGCGCGTTTTGAGGCGCTTAGTAAGCTAGGCTCGCCCGCACTCGTCGCTAAAGCCGCAGCTAGCGAGATCGCAGCGGACGTAGGCGGTGCAAAGCCCCACGTTAAGGTCGCGCAGTTTGCCTTCCTCGAAGAAATTAGTGCACAAGGAAGCGATCTGATCTATGCCTACTCGCTAAGCCCTGGCTGGGCGAGCCTGAAAAACTCCGATCGGCAAAAATATCTCAAATTGCTAACCAAGGATATTACCGAAAATGACTGCAACGCACCTAGTACGCGAGCTTTATTGCGAAACGGAGTGCGTGAAGTGCACCGATTTTTCTACGATTATCCAAGCTCGCACCTACTTGATTCGCAGGTGAGCGAGGAGATATGCCGCAAAGCAGGGTTATAGATAAGTCTAGCGTAATTTTATACCGCGGATTTGCATCGGCGCGAAAGCAAAATTTCGTGGTGTAAAATTTTACGATAATTTAAAAGACAAATTTTGCGGCGAGTTGCGGAGTGCGGTCGCAAAATTTAATTTAAGAAATTTCGAAAGTGAAATTTAGGCGATGAAATTGCGTGTCAGGCTATAAAAAGCTATAAAAATTTGTAGCGAAAAAAGATAAAATTTCGTAGCAAAAAGGCGGAATTTTTCTATGAATTTTGCGATTTAAGTTCGCATGGAATTTTATTGAAAAATTTGGCGCGACGGAATTTTATGCCACGCAAGCTAAATAGCAATTTTTGCATAGTAAAGAATTGAGCGCTAGAATTTTACAGATAGAATTCCGCCCCGATAGGTCTGTCATGAAATTTTAGCTAAAGAGAGAATATGAAAGAAATTTTAATCACCAACGACGACGGATTCGAAGCGCGCGGACTTTTGGAGCTCGCAAGCGCGCTAAGAGGGATCGCAAACGTCACTATCGTAGCGCCGAGCTCGGAGAAATCGGCCTGCTCGCACTCACTCACGCTTACGCGTCCGCTTAGATTTATCAAGCTCGACGACGGATTTTTCAAACTAGATGACGCCACGCCCGCAGACTGCGTGTATTTGGCGCTCCGCGCGCTGTATAACCGCAAGCCCGATCTAGTGATAAGCGGCATAAATCACGGAGCCAACGTCGCGGAGGACGTGACCTATTCGGGCACGTGCGGAGGCGCGATGGAGGGGGTTTTGCAAGGCATTCCCGCGCTTGCAGTGAGCCAGTTTTACGTCGCGGATTCGCTGCAGCGATACGGATTTGATCTCGCGTGCGAGCTCGCGGTGGAATTGGTAGAGAAAATCTTTAAAAAAGGCTTTCCGCTACCGCCGAAGCAGTTTTTAAATTTAAACGTTCCTGCCGTTTCAAAGCAAGATTTCAAGGGGCTTTCGGTTGCGCCATGCGGCGAGAAGCTCTACGATACCGACGCACAGCTAAACCGCAATCCGCGCGGAATAGAGTATTATTGGCTCGGCAAATCCACGCTCAGTTTTGATGCGAGCAAAAACGAAAACAGCGACATTTCGGCACTTTTTGAGGGGCGGGCAACATTAAGTCCGATCAAGCTAAATTTGACCGCGCACGAGCAGATGAGCGCGCTAGAAAGGTGGATGAAAAACGATGAGTGAGGTCGTAGTAGACCGCTTTTCGCGCTCGCGCCTGCTTTTCGGCGAGGATTTTGCAAGGCTGCAAAGCGCTAAAATTTTAATCTGCGGCTGCGGCGGCGTGGGCGGAGCGGCGATAGAGGCGCTGTACCGCAGCGGCGCGGTAAATCTAAGCGTGATCGATTGCGATCGCTTCGAGATAACCAACCAAAATCGCCAGTTTGGAAGCGAGCATGTAGGCGAGCTAAAATGCGAGGTTTTCGCACGCAAATTTAAGGGCATAACGCCGATCGCCGCTAGGATTGATGAGGAATTTTTATCGGAATTCGACCTCGGCAAATTTGATTTCGTAATCGACGCGATAGACGACGTGAGCGCTAAGATCGCGCTTGCGCTGCGCTGTAGCGAGGCGGGCGCGGGCTTTGTGAGCTCGATGGGCGGCGCAAAGAGGCTCGATCCCGCTAAAATCGAAATCCGCTCAATCTGGCGGACGCAAGGCGATCCGCTCGCGCGCAAGATCAGATATGAGCTGCGAAAGCACGGCTTTGCGGGCGATTTTGACGTCGTTTGTTCAAGCGAGCCGCCGCGCGTCAAATCAATGGGCAGCTTCATGGGCGTGACCGCGAGCTTCGGGCTTTTCATCGCAAGCTACGTCGTGCGCAAGCTGATAAGCAAGCAGACTTAACGCTTAAATTTCATAGCGCTTCGGCGCATGGCTCTGCCTAGTCGTGCTTGGCGGTTAAATTTTATATATTTTGAGCTTTTGATCTGAGCGCACTTTGCATGCGGTACGGCGCGTCAAGTGCTTTGCGGCGCGCGATGCAGTTAAAATTCAAAAGCGGCGAAAGCGGAATTTTCCAGACGACGAAGATAAAATTTGCTCGGCACGAAGGCAGAATTTCGTTCGGCGCGAGATGAAATTTAAGAACCGCGCGAGCTACACGCACATATTGATGTATACGGCGGGTTATTTTAGCGGGGCCAAATAGCGGTCTAGGATTAAAAATTTAAATAAGCGGGTCGTGAGCTTGCTCGTGAGCGAAATTTAAGCAAGCCAAGTTTACGCAAATGTTCTTTGCGGCGGATTTTCGCAGCAGCGCGATTTGAAATTTTATCGCAGTTTCGCGCGCTTTTTGATGCAAAAAGAGGCGCGCTCAGGCAAGCAAAACCAAATCTGCGCGCATCAGCCGCCGCGTAGCGCCTAAATAAGCGTAAAGTGTAAGCAGGGCTCAAGCAAACGCAGCGGCAAGCCTACTTCTAAATTCCATTTTTTACCGCTCGCAAAAAGCGGAATTTAGAAATTTAATTTAAAGGAGCAGCGATGAATGAAATTTTTACACGCACGAGCGTGCGGAGCTTTACCGAGAAAATGCCGAGCGACGATCAGATCGAGCTCGTGCTAAAAGCCGCGATGCAAGCCCCTAGCGCGGGCAACCAGCGCTCATGGGAGTTTTACGTAGTGCGCGACCGCACCACGCTTACGCTACTTAGCAGCGTCGGCACCTACGGCGGCTGCACGAAAGACGCGCCGCTTGCGATCGTGGTCTGCACGCGCAAAAGCGGCTTAAAATTCCAGCCCTACGCTCGCTACGACTGCGCTTGTGCGGCAGAAAATCTTTGGCTGGCGGCGCACCATTTGGGGCTTGGCACCACGTGGCTGGGCGTAGCGCCCGATATTTACGCAATGGAGCGCGTAAGAGAAATCTTGGATCTGCCTGGGCATTTGGAGGCGTTTTGCATTATGCCTTTGGGCTTTCCGTCTCGCGTCACAAAGGCGCATTCACGCTTTGAGCCCGCTAAAATTCACTTCGTAGGCTAGATATGTTTATTTCGCAGAGTAAAATCGACGATCTAATCGCTAGCGACGGCGCATTTTTGGACCTTACGACCGAGCTTTTACGCGGCTGCACGGATTTAGATGCGCCCGCGCGGCTTTCGATCGTAACGAGGCAGGATCTGATCTTTAGCGGCGGCGGAATTGCACGCGAAGTGGCGGCGCGCTTTGGTTGCGAGACGCAGCATCTGGCGCGAGAGGGAAGCGCATTTGGCGCGGGGGATGAAATTTTTAGCGCACAAGGGAGCTTTGAGAGCCTCCATAAAGCTTGGAAGATCGTTCAGATCGTGTTTGAGTACTCATGCAAAATTTCTACCTACGCGCACGAGATGGTTGCGCTGATGCGAGAAGTTAATCCGCGCTGCGTGCTGGGCGCGACGCGCAAGAGCTTTCCTTTTGCGAAGGAGCTTTGCGTAAATGCGCTGATAGCGGGCGGCGGGAGCATGCACCGCCTAGGGCTGCACGACAGCGTCCTGTTTTTTTCAAACCATATCCGCGCGTTTGCAAGCTTTAGCGAGTTTTGCGCGCAGATCGCTAAATTTAAAGAGCGCGCGCCCGAGCGAAAGATAATGATCGAAGTGGCAAGTGAGCGCGAATTTAGTGAGCTCTTAGGTTACGCACCCGATGCGATAATGTGCGATAAGATGAGCCCAGGCGAGCTTAGAGCCTGCGTTTTGAGGCGAGATGAAACGGCGCCGCAGATTAAAATTTGCGCCGCGGGCGGTATAAATAAAAATAACTGCGCAAAGTTTGCGGCTACCGGCGTGGACGTGCTCGTAAGCTCGGCAGTTTGGAATCAGGGCGTGTGTGATTTGAGCGGAAAGATAGAGCTCATCTAAATATTAAATTTTAAATTTTAAGGCGTGAAAGTCTAAAACAGGGCATAAAAATACGATTTATTAATAAATAAGATTATATTTTGTAAAATTCTTAAAATTTCAAAAAAGGATTTTCATGAAAAAAATTGCATTTATTTTGGCGCTTGCGGCAAGCGTTTCGTTCTGCGCGGATCAGCTGATAATCGCGGCCGGCGGCGGATACAAAAAGCCCGTCTCGGCCGTGATCGAAAATTTGAAAAAAGAGGGCATGGACGTAGCGGGATCGTTTGCTAACCTCGGCCAGCTCGTCATTCAATCGCGCGAGAATAAAATTTCATTCATCGTGGGCGACGAGGCGTTTTTGAAAAAAAGCGATCTAAATATCACTAAATTTGAGCGTATCGGGCGCGGCACGCTAGTTTTAGTAACGCCGAAAAATATTAAAATAAACGACGTATCGGAGATTGCAAAGTTCGATAAGATCGCGATGCCGGATCCTAAAAAGGCGATTTACGGTATCAGGACGAACGAGTTTTTACAAAACGTCAAGATGGAGCCGGTAAAAGATAAAATTTTAGCCGTCGCGGGCGTGCCGCAGGTGGTCGCATACGTCATCAACGGCGAGGTGCAGGCGGGCTTTATCAACAGCACCGAAGCGGTCGCCAAAAAAGATGAGTTCGGCTCGGTAATCTACATCGACGAGAGCCTCTATAGCCCCGCATTCATCGGTATCGCAAGGCTTAGCGCGTGCAGCGAGCAGGCGCTTTGCGAAAAGGTGATGGAGGAGTTTAATCGGATCGCTCAAAAGAGATTTTTTCAAAATTCGGTCTTAAATGAGCGATATCGCTTGGATCGCGCATCCTCTGATACTAAGCGCGAAAGCCCTATTTTGCAGCTTTTTGCTGCTGATTTCAATAGGGCTAGCAATTGCGTATTTTTTAGCTTTCAGCAAAGCCAAATTTAAAAAGATCGTCGAAATTTTGGTAATTTTTCCGCTTATCTTCCCGCCGATCGCGACGGGATTTCTGCTTCTTTACATCTTCGGAAAGAGCGGATTTATCGGCTCTGCGTTAAATTTAGACATCGTTTTTAACTTTTCTTCATTGGTAATCGCCGCATTTTTGGTGGGGCTGCCGCTGTTTGTAAAGCCCGTGTGTGCGAGCTTTGAGCTCTTTCCGAAGAGCCTAATCGAAGCCGCGCAAATTTTGGGCAAAAACAGATCTCAAATTTTCCTCTTCGTAATCCTTCCAAGCTCGCTTAAAACGCTCGGCTCCGCGCTTATTTTAGCGCTCTCGCGCGGGCTTGGCGAAGTGGGTATCACGCTGATGCTGGGCGGAAACATCGTGGGCAAAACCGACACGCTAGGTTTTGCGATCATGGGCGCCGTGTATGACGGGGAAAACGAGCGGGCGCTGATTTTGAGCCTTTTGCTCGTGATTTTCAGCTTGATTTTATTCTTCGCGATAAGCCTTTTAGATAAAAAGCGAAATTTATCTAATTGAAAAAAATTATTTTTAAGTATTTTTTTGATAGAATTGCAAACGCATTTCATTTTAAAGGATTTTTCATGAAGAAATTTCTAATTTCATCAATTTTAGTCGCAAGCGCCTTGATCGCTCACGAGCACGGCGATATGCAAAATTTCGACCCTAAGACGGGCAAGCACCTCGTCATCACTATGGAGCAGTTGGGCGAGAAGGGCAACGTAACCGTCGGCGAGGTCGTAGCGGTCGAGACGAACTACGGCGTGGCATTTTTCCCGAATTTAAAAGGTCTTGCTAGCGGCGCGCACGGTTTTCACGTGCATCAAAACGCCGACTGCGGCGCAAATGAGAAGGGTCTAGGTATGAAAGCGGGCGGTCACTGGGATCCAAGCGATACCAAAAAACACTCGTTTGCTTGGGATGATAGCGGCCACAAGGGCGATCTGCCTGCACTTTTCGTCGATGCCGAGGGCAATGCGGTCTATCCGGTGCTGGCTCCGAAGATCAAGAGCTTAGATGAGCTAAAGGGCCACTCGCTGATGGTTCACGTAGGCGGCGATAACCACAGCGACCATCCGAAGCCGCTTGGCGGCGGCGGAGCTAGAATGGTCTGCGGCGTTATAAAATAAGCTTCGTTGCGGATGAAATTTAATCATCCGCAATCTCTAAATTTAGCAGCCCTGCGGTTAAATTTACGCGATGAAATTTCGCCGTCCGCAGCGCCGGGATACGCCCTCTCTGCCGTTAAATTTACGCACGGCGGGCTTTTAATGCAATCTATGCAGCGCGAATTTATGCTAAATTTACGCTAAATTTACACGCTGCGCCCCCTCCGCTTAAATTTTAAAATTTTAACTCCGTTTGCGCGCATTACGCTCTGTTTTTGCCGCAGCAGCGCAAAATTTTCTAAATTTAAATCAAAGTTCTAAATTTACGGCGCCGAGCTATTTTGGCGGCGTGAGCTTCATTTAACTTTTTCTTCACGACTTTTTTCTACAATTACGCTAACTTTCACAAAGGAGAGAGAATGAAAAAGATTGTTTTAGCAAGCGTTTTAGTCGCGGGCGTGCTGTTCGCCGCAGATTTTAGCTCAAGCAGCCCCGAGCAGATCAATGCCTCGATCGCCGGCGCCGATGCCAAGAGCTTAAGCGAAGCGGCGTTTGAGATCGACAAGCGCGCGGGCGAGCTAAGAGCGCAGGCAAGGGATCTCAAGCGCGGATTTAAGATGGAGTTTAAAAAAAAGCTGGACGCTATGAGCGTCGAGGATCGCGAGAAATTCCTAGACGAGTTTAGAA
>NZ_CALIBH010000121.1 GCF_938045775.1 uncultured Campylobacter sp. | reverse complement strand
TTCGATCATTCGGTGAAAATTTAAAGAATTTCGAGCATATAAAATACGCAGAGGTGGGCTTGCCTTAGTATTTCTCGCCGGGCGGTTTGAAATTTCAGACGGGTTTGGGCGTGGCGCATAAATTTGCGCCAAAATTTAACGAAAATCGGTGCGATCTGCCCGATAAATTCAGGAAAGGATAGTTATGATTTTAGCTTCAAACTACGATGAAATCGACTTTGACGCGCTTTATAAGGCGCAAAAGGCAAAAAGCTCATTCGGCAAAAAACTGGCAGAGCATTGGGATAAAAAAGCTCCAAGCTTCAACGAAGGCGTGATGAAAAGCACCTATGCGCAAGAATTTATAGACAAGGTCGATTTTACGGGCGCTTCTACGTTGCTTGATTTCGCATGCGGCGCGGGCGCGTTAAGCGTGCTGGCGGCGGAAAAGGTAGATAAAATTTACGGCTACGATTTTTCGCCCAAAATGCTGGAATTCGCCCGCGAGAATGCTCAAATTTACGGCGAGAAAAATATAAAATTTGCACAAAAAGCTTTCGAAGACGACTGGTCGGACATGCCCGCGTGCGATATCGTCTTTGCCTCGCGCTGCCTTGAGGTGGACGATCTAAAAACCGCGCTTAAAAAGCTTCTTTCAAAGACCAAAAAGGCGCTTTACATCACGTTTAAAGTGGGCGGCAGCTTCGTGGATGATGGAATTTTGGACGCGATAGGGCGCGACGTGCAAAAGAGGCCCGACTTCGTCTATCTCATCAATATTTTATTTCAAATGGGCTATCTGCCAAGCCTCAGCTATATTAAAGCCTGGTGTCACAGCGGCGCACCGAGCAGCGCGGAGGAGTTTGTGCAAAAGACACGCCGGATGCTAGACGGCGAGCTAAGCGACACGGAGGAGGCGCGGCTGGCGGAGTATTTTAACAGCGGCAAATACAAACCAGAACGCGATTTTATGCACTGGGCGTTCGTGCGGGTGAATGTGTAGAATTTGCGGCGAAAAAGCCGCCTTACTCCGTCCTTACTTCATTATCGCATCCGCCTGTGGCATAAACGTAATAAATCTATAAATTTTACCTTCGCCTAGCCGATCCTCCTTGCGACACAACCCATGAATGCTCAAAATTTACTCTTAAATTTCAGATTAAGCCCATTTGATCCGCACACAAAGATCTGCAGGCACAAATTTTTATATATTTAAAACCGCGATAATAATACGACTGGCTTTAAAGCTAGTTTGGATAAAGCCCCCCGACGATCGCACTTCGCTCTTTAGGATCCTTACTGCGTTAGCTTGCATTTCAGCGCCTCTTGTAAAAGCGCATTGGCTACTACTC
>NZ_CALIBH010000120.1 GCF_938045775.1 uncultured Campylobacter sp. | reverse complement strand
AAAAAATAAAATGCAAGCGTTTGTATCATTGCTCCTCCCCCTGCGCGGCGGAATCTTCGGCGCATTGCGAGGCGGAATTTTCTTTGGAATTTCGCGCCGAATCAAGCGTAGAATTTTCAGCTTCCTCAGTAGAATTCTTTTTGGAATTTGCCTTAGATTTTTTGCCTCGCGCGGCGGAATTTCCCGCGCCTTGCATGGCGGAATTTTCTTTAGAATTTTCCGCAGAATCGCCGTTCGTAGCGGAATTATTTTTAAAATTTTCCGTAGAATCGCCGATAGAATTGTCAGCGTGCGGCGCAACGGAACTCTCTTTAGAATTTTCCTTAGAATTTTTACTTTGAGCGACGGAACTCTCTTTAGAATTTTCCGCCAAATTTTTACTATCCGTAGCGGAGTCTTCTGCGCTTTGCGAAGCAGAATTTTCTTTGGAATTTCGCTGCGAATCAGGCGCGGAATTTTGAGCGTCCGTAACGGAATTTTCTTTAGAATTTTCGGCGTCCGCGGCGGAGCTTTTCTCTAAGCTTGCCCGCCCGACGTCTTGCCGCTCGGCTAAAATTTCGCCGCTTAAGCCCGCGCCGCCCGAAAATAGAATTTTATCGCTAGCGGCGCCCTTTTTTTTAGAGCTTTCCGCGGCGCTGATTTTTAAATTTGAATCCACGTTTTTTAAGCTTGGCTCGTCGCTTGCAGCGTCGCTTTTTATATAGGCGTTCGGCGTCACCTTGATCCGCGCGCCTGCGTTTTCATCCAGGCTGCCGTAGCCCGCAAACTCCTGCGCCGCGCCATTTAAGCATAAATTTTCGCCGCGAATCAAAAGATCCTCTTTGAAGCCGTAATACGCGCGCTGTTCGCTCGCAAGCTCGTATTCGCAGCCATGTACGATAGCGATCTCGGGGCAGACGTCCGCACAAAGCCCGCAGTAGACGCAGCGCCCTAAATTTATCGAGTAGTTATCTACCTTTTTGCGGCCGTCGGCGCCGAGGCTGGTCTCCATCGCGATGCAGTTTGCCACGCAGATCTTCTCGCACAAGCCGCATCCGATGCAGCGCTCGCTGCCGCTTTCAAGCAGGCGCATAAGCTTGTGCACGCCGCGGTATCTAGGCGGCATGACAAATTTTTCCATAGGATACCGAAGCGTATGCGAGCCGCCGCGCTTAAACATATTTTTTAGAACAACCCACAGCCCCACGAAAAGCTCGCCGCGAAAGGTGCGGGTTAGAAATCTGCGAAGCTTATCGCCGCCGGAGTTAATAGGGGCTCTTTTGTCGATCTGGGCGTATCTTGTCATCGCAACCCTCCTTAAACGATCGCTAGCGCCGTAATTAGCACGCAAGCAAGAGCTAGCGGCATACAGACTTTCCAGCAAAGCCCCATCAGCTGATCGGGGCGCAGATGCGGCCACGCCGCGCGAGCCCATAGGAAGCAGAAAAACACGAGGCTTGATTTTAATACCATCATAACGCCGCCAGGGATAAACCAAAACGCGTTGAATCCGCCCAAAAACAGCAGCGTCGTAACGACGGAGTAGGTTATGATATTGGCATATTCGCCGATAAAAAACATACCCCAGCGCATACCAGAATACGCCGTCCCCGCACCCGCTACGATCTCGGTTTCGTTTTCGGTGAGGCACAGCGGCGTGCGGTTGCACTCTACAAAGGCTGCGATGAGAAAGAGCGCGAAGCAGACGGGCTCTTTCCAGATAAACCACTTGTCAATACCGCCGCTTTGCGCGCTTACGATGTCGATAAGAGATAGCGAGCCCGTGATCATCACGATAGGGATCAGGCTAAGCCCGTTTATCACCTCAAAGCAGGTGATCTGCAAAAACGCGCGAAACGCGCCTATCGTGCCCCATTTATTGTAGCTCGCAAGCCCTCCGATCAGCAGTCCGTAAACGCAGGTGCCGCTAGCTCCGAGTAGGAACAAAATTCCCACATTTATATCGCTTAAAATCGGCTGTATCGTCCGCCCGCCGATAGTAAACTCCGGTAGCAGCGGCACCACCGAAAGCGCCACGAAAGCTCCCGTAGCCGATATGATCGGCGCGATCTTAAAAAGAAGCTTATTCGCCCGCGCAGGGATAGCGTCCTCTTTGGTAAAAAGCTTTATCATATCCGCGCCCACCTGCAAAAGCCCCGCAGGCCCGACCATAGAGGGCCCGATCCTGCGCTGCATAAAGGCAAGCACCTTGCGCTCGGCATAGGTTGCAAGCCCCGAGAGCAGCGCGATGACGGCTAAAATCACGAGCGCCTTTAAGACGGTGGCTACGAAATAAAATGCACTATCGCTCATCTGCCCTCTCCTTTGGAATTTTATCGATTTTCACGCTTGCGTAGCGTGAGGTTTTGAAAAATATCTCGCCGCCTAGTTTCTCGTCAAAATACGGCAGATACACCCCGCTAAAGCCTGGATCGGTCTTTACGCTAGCGACGATTTCGCGGTTTAAGCTTACGAGCCCAGTTGCGCCGCTTTCGCTGTTTTCATCGCCGGCGCCGCCGGCTTTATGCGCGGCGCTTGCGCGATCCGCTTTTTTTGCACGACCGGCGTCGCCCTTGTCGCTTTCGTTGCTAGCAGCGCTAGCTTTAGGTGCGCCGCTAGTTTTTTCATCATTGCTCGCGCCGTCTGCTTTGTAAATTTTAACGACGTCGCCCGCGTTCACGCCCAGAGCTTCGGCGATGTCTGGGCTTAGATACAGCGCGCCCGCTTCGCCCAGCCCGCTGCTTGCGCCGCTAAATTTATTGAATTGATGCAGCGGATTTGCCTCATAGATTAAAATTTCGCCCTCGCCTGCTTTAAGCGGCGCGGAAGGCGAAATTTCAAACTCCTCCTCGCTAGCGGCAAACTCCTCATTTCGCAGCTCATATCCGCGGTGGTTTGCGCCGCCGTTGTCATAAAAATTTTCTAAATCGTCAAATTTAACCGGTTCAAAATCCGCGCCCAAGCTTGACGTATAGCTGATCGCGTGTTCCGCGCAAACTCCCAGCGCACAGGCGATGTCGTTTAGCTCGTATCCGCCGTAATCAAGCGCCGCATTGGTAGGCACCACGCGCTTATCGTAGTTCGTAAACGTGCCCTCCTGCTGCACCAAGCTAGGCGCGTCCAGATCCGCTTCCAGCACGCCGAAGCTTATATCGCCCGCTTCATTGTAGCCTAGCGTCTCGCCCGCGCTCATTTGCGCGCTAAGTTCACAGATGAGCGCGACGCCAAGGCTATTCGTGCGCGGCGGCACCACTAGCACTTTTAGCGGCGTGTAGCGCTGCACCAAACCCGCTAGACGCGCGAGCGCGGCGCTATTTGGCGTGCGGATAAAATCCTCGCCGATGATGAGCGAAAAACTCTCCTTTTTAGCCAAAATTTCATCCACTTTCTGCTCGTCCAGCCCGAGCGTGCGGGCAAAATTTGAAATTTTACTTTCCGCAGGATTCTCGGAATTCTGCGCGGAATTTTTTGCGGAATTTTCAGCGCCATCCGCGCCTGCGGAATTTTCGGCACCGCTGGCACTCGCAACGTTCTCGGCACCATTTGCCTCCGTAGAATCCTCAGGATTTCGCGAACCCGCAGATTTCTCGTCTAAATTTTGCTTCGCCGCGGCGCGCGAAATTTCAAATTCCGCCGCGAGTTTCGCATCCAGCCACTCAGGCAGATCGCGCCCGAACTTTTGCAAGATCCAAAGCAGGATCTGCGCCTCCAACCCCGCGGCGTGCGGCTGATGGATGAAATTTTTGCTAAAACCTTTAATGCCCTCGTCGCAAAACGGATGAAAATAGATCCCGCTTGCCTTATTTAGCTTGCAGGCGCTGTTTACCGCATAGCCTAGATTTGGAGCGTCGCTGCGCAAAAACGTGCCGCAAACGACGATGAAATCGCTATTTTTAATGGTCTGCGAATCCGCATTATAAAATTTCGTGCCGCTAAATTTGGAAAATTCGCGCAGGAATTTTTGATAGGCAAGCGCTTCGTCGTTGATCAAAGCGAGCTTAAATTTTTGCCGCAAAAGCTCTAAAATCCGAGCTTCTTCATTGGTGATGAAACTGTTAAATTTGATATTTTTGATCTCGCCGTCCTCGATACCGCGCACGATACGGCTAAAAACCGCTTCGTTTTTGCTCGCCCGCTCGTTTGAAAAATCCCAGCCGAAGCGCGCTGCGGCGTGCAGGACGCTAAAATTTATGTCGCTGCTAACGCGATAAATTTTTTCACGCGGCTCGCCTATGCCGCGGCGCTTGATCTCGTAATAAAGCAGTTCGCAGTCGCTACTGTGCGGGTTGGAAGCGGGGATTTGGCGCAGTTCCCAGGCGTTTGAAACGTATTTAAACGCGCGCTCTACCAAAGCCCCCGTCGGACAGACCGCCGCGCTCTCGCCGTAGTTTACGCAATCATCATTTTCATTTACCCGCGCGATTAGGCTTTTTTGAAGTTTGTTCCACACGGCGTAGGCGTCTTTAGGCATTGCGTCCTTTTGCTCCTTACTTAGCGCGTCTCCGCCGCGCGGAACGAGCTTAAACGCATCTACGCCCAAGCGGTCTTTTGCGGCGGTAATACAGCGCTCGCAGACGATACAAAGGCTAGGATCATAGCTCAAATAACCCCAATCCTGCACCTCGCGCGCCGTATCGCGGATAGCGTAACTTTGGGCATTCGTGCGCATCAGATGGGCTAAATTTTGAAGCTCGCACTCGCCACTTTGATCGCAAACCCCGCACGCCATCGGGTGGTTGATACAATAAACCTGCGTGATCGCTTCGCGCTCGGCGTCGATCTCGGGGCTGCGGCTGTAAACGACCATGCCGTCTTTGGCCTTGGCGTTGCAGCTATAGACGCGTTTGCCGTCCGCTTCGACCATACAAAGTCTACATGCGAGCGTCGGCGTACCGCCGCTTAGATAACAAAGCGCAGGGATAAAAACGCCGCAGCGACGCGCGACCTGCAAGATGTACTCGCCCTCGTCGCACTCGCAAGCTTTACCGTCGATCGTGATCTTTGCCATTTTAAACCTTAGAAATTTCGGCCAGTTCGAAATTATAGCCGCTAAAGCCCCGTCCGCCCGAGCCTAGAAGCGCGATCGCGCCATTTATCCACCCCTCTTGGATAAATTCTTTTTCCAAATTTAAATGCGGCGTTTTGATGCGGACGCGATCGCCGTATTTGATCTTTGCGACCATACTAAAATACACTCCGCCGACGAGCCGATCATCCGCATCGTGTTTGAAAACCACGGCGCCGTCGAAGTTCATAGGCTCTTTAAGCGGGCTTAAATTTACTGCATGCGGTGCGGCTAGCTCCACTTGCTCGCCGCGTAAGCTTAAAATTTTAACTCCGAATTCTGCCGCTATGAGAGACAGAAAAGCTTTGATATTTTCGGCATCGGGATGAGTTTTAATAAGCGCATCGTCGATCAAAAGCGCGTCGCAGCCTCCCCGTAAAAACTCGCAAATCTGCTCGATCTCCTCCTCGCCCACGTTGCTTTCGCCGTTTAGATACTCCAGATCCAGCTCCGCGAAATATGGCTCGTCGCAAAAGCTCGCGCAGATTAGCGCCAGCACGAAGTTTTGCGCGCCGATCTCGCATTTAATCAGTTCACTTTCTAAATACGGATCTCGCAACGGCGATACGCTTAAAATTTTAGCGTGTTTAAAACCTTCCGTAAGCCCCGGACTTTGCAGTCTAAGTAGCGGCGCAAAATTTAAAATTTTCATATTCTCCCCTTTTTTGCGACTATCATCCAATCAACCTGGTTATAGCGGATCGAGCTTAAAAGCGTGGAATTTAGCCCCTCCACCAGATCGGCGCTCTTTTGAACCGCGCTGAAATCGCCCATCTCAAACATAAAGATCATCGTCTCGCCGCGAGCGGAATTTTTTAAAATTTCGCCCATGCGGTTTAAAAATTTATCGCCCAGATGCCTTAAATCGTAGCGCTTCATCGATCCACCTCGCCTAAGATAATATTCGTGCTGCCGATGATCGCCGCGGCGTCGGCAAGATACTGCCCGGGTAAAATTTCTTCGTAAATCGCGCAATGCCAAAAGCTAGGCGTGCGGATCTTAAGGCGGTAGGGGCGGCTTTCGCCCATCGAACGGATATAAAATCCAAGCTCACCCTTAGGACTCTCGCTCGCGGCGTAAATTTCGCCCACAGGCGGGCGCAAGCCCTGCGTAACCAGCACGAAATGCTGCATCAGCGAGTAGTTTTGCGTCATGATCTGCTCTTTGCTCGGATTTACGTAAGCGGGATCGATCGCTAAAATTTGCGGATCGCTTAGCGGATAGTGCTTCGCGCACTGGCGCAAAATTTTAAGACTCTCGCGCATCTCCGCCATATAACACTTATAGCGCGCGTAGCAATCGCCCTCGCTCGCATACGGCACGTCGAAATCAAGCTCGTCGTAGATGAGATAGGGCTCCTCTTTGCGGATATCCCAAGCATGCCCGCTAGCGCGGAGCGTCACGCCGCTACAGCCGCAGCTAAGAGCCGCTTCGTGCGAGATCACACCCACCCCCTCGGTTCGCATTAGCCAAATTCTATTGGTATCAAGCATATCTTCAAGCTCTTTAATGTCGCTTGGGAATTCGTCGCAAAATTTCAACATCTCCTCTATCCAGCCCGCAGGCAGATCCAAAAACACGCCGCCGATTTTGATATTATTGTGCGTAAGGCGCGCGCCGCAGTATTTTTCTATGAGATCGAGTATGTATTCGCGCGAACGAAAGCAGTATAGAAATACCGTCATCGCGCCGATGTCAAGCGCGTGCGTGCCCAAAAACAGAAGGTGCGAGCTGATGCGATTAAGCTCAAGCAAGATCGTGCGGATGATCTGCGCGCGGCGCGGCACTTCAATACCGCAGAGCTTCTCGACCGCGGCGCAAAAGCCGTAGTTATTCGAGCCTGATGCGATGTAATCTATGCGGTCTGTTACGGGGACGAACTCCGCGTAGATCATATTTTCGGCCATCTTTTCGATGCCTCGGTGCATATAGCCCACGCCCGGGCGGGCTCGCACGATGCGCTCGCCGTCAAGCTCCAGCACTAGCTTTAGCTGGCCGTGCGCGCTTGGATGCTGCGGACCGAAATTTAAGATCATATTCGCGCCCTCGCGCTCGTACTCGATGTTTTCGAAAAACGGTCTTAGCTTGCTTGGATTTTGCATTATTTTCTCTTTGTGATGATCTTGTAAATTCCGCGTTTAACGCGTTTTACGAAACGCACGCCGCCCTCTTCCTGATATTCTTGTAAAATTTTCTCTTGCGGCCGCGGCTCGCCGTAACCGCCCTCATGATAGAGCCGCGTAAAGTTAAAGGTATCTTTTTCATCCACGAATGCGGAATTTCGGTTTTCTTCGCCGATCCGCTCACGCGCGCCAACCCCAAAAATTTTATCCACCTCGTACCACTTGGCAAACTCGTCTCCTTGCAGCGGATAGGACTTCAAAAGCGGGTGTCCGAACCAATCATCGGGCATTATTAGGCGCGCCAAATTTGGATGATTTTCAATCCAAACGCCCATCATATCGTATAGCTCGCGCTCCGCCCAGTTCGCGCTTTTGTAGATACCCGCAGCGCTTTGCAAAAAGCTCTCATTCGGCACGAAGCACTTTAGCCGCGCGCGGCGCGCTCTTTTGATATCCAAAAGCTGATAAAAAACCTCGATGCCGCCGCGAGCCTCGGTAAAATCCACGCCGCTTAGCTCGCATAAAATTTCATATCCCGCGCTCTTAAGCGCACGCAGCGCCGCTAAATTTTGTCCAGGCTCCACATAGAGCACGAGAGTGTTAAATTCCACGTATGAGTTTAAAATTTGAATGCCTTCAAGCGCGTCCAGATCGTCTTTAAAATCGCTTTTGGCTACCTCCAACTTCGGCGTTTCTTCGGGAACGAAAAATCTGTCTTTGTAGTAATTTTTTTTACTCTGATCGCCTTTGGGATTAAATTTTCTCATCAGATCAGCCTTTTTGCCTTTTGCGCGCGGCGCGGGGTTTGGGTGCGGATCTTTTTTTGCAGTACCATCAGCGCAAACTGCAGCGTCTCAGGGCGAGGCGCACATCCAGGCAGATAGATATTCACGGGCACTATGCGGTCGCAGCCTTGAACGGTCGCGTAGGTATTAAACATCCCTCCGGTATTGGCGCAGCTACCCATGCTGATGACCCATTTGGGCTCTGGCATCGCGTCGTATAGGCGGCGCGTAAACTCGGCGTGCTTTTTACTAAGCGTGCCTGCGATTATCATCACATCCGATTGCTTGGCGCTTGCGCGAAATATCGTGCCGAAGCGGTCGAAGTCGAATCTGCCCGCGCCCGCCGCCATCATCTCGATCGCACAGCACGCAAGCCCGTATGTCATCGCCCACAAAGAGTTACTCCTGCCCCACGCGATCAGCTTATCGACGGTGGTGAGAACTACGGGAAGTCCGTTTTCGCGCGCGTAGTTTATCTTATGCTCTGCCAATTTAGCGCTCCTTTTTTCCAGGCGTAGATGAAACCGATGCCTAATAATACGATGAAAAACGCCATCTCTACAAGCCCGAACACACCTAAAATTTTAAAATTTACCGCCCACGGAAACATAAAGATAATCTCGACGTCAAAAAGTATGAAAAGCACGGCTATCAAAAAAAAGTGGGAGTTCATTCGGTTAGGCTGTTTGACGGCCTCGGGACCGCTTTCGTAAATTTCGCCCTTTAGCCGCTCGTCGCGCCTATCTGCTAAACGCGAGCCTACCAAAGAGGATAATTTAACGATGAGCGAAAAGACGCAAAAAGCCAGGATTAGCATTACGAATATTCCGAAATACGGGCTTTGCAGCGGAATTCTAGACATTTTTCGCCTCGGTTTTAAAATTTAATGCGGATTGTAACGAAGTATTGATTTAATAAAGCTTAGCGCGCGCCACTAAATTCGCTTTTAAAATTAAAATTTATATACCTCGCCTGTGCGATTTAGTGGGGATTAAGGCGCGTGTGGTAAAATTTCGCGGATTTTAAGGGAGAGCTATGAAATCTAGCAAGATAAGTCTCATTTTCTACGGCATATTCTGCGGCGTAACAATCTATTTTCTTATCTGGGGATTCGGTTTTATAGGAAGCGGCGATAAAATGCTATTTTTAGTTTCGGTATTTTTGGGCATCTTTATGGCCTTTAATATCGGCGGAAACGACGTGGCAAATTCCTTCGGCACCAGCGTCGGAAGCGGCACTCTTAGCATCGCACAAGCCCTTTGTATCGCGGCGGTATTTGAAGCAAGCGGCGCGGTAATCGCAGGCGGCGAAGTAACCTCGACGATCCGCAGCGGCATAATCGATCTTAGCAAAATGGACGTGCATCCTAGGGATTTTATCTATGTAATGATGAGCGCGCTTTTTGCGGCGGGGGCATGGTTACTTTTTGCCAGCAGAAAGGGTTTGCCCGTATCTACTACTCATGCGATCATCGGCGGCATCGTGGGCTCGGGGCTTACGCTAGGCGCCCTGCTTAATACCGCAGAGACTTCCGCATTGTGGCTCGTGCAGTGGGATAAGATCGGCAAAATAGCGATCTCTTGGGTACTCTCGCCGATTTTGGGCGGAGTGATCTCCTTTGGAATTTTCTGGCTCATCAAACATTACATTTTGGATTACAATCGCTACGCTCAAATAAAGATCGACCGCATAAAGCGCGAAAAAAAATCCCTCCGCAAGCTGCATAAAAAAACCTTTGAGACCCTGGACGATATTCAAAAGATCGCCTATGCAGAAGCGCTAAATCACGATATTTACGCGATGCGCGATCCCGATTTTGATCCAAGCGAACTGGATAGCGAGTATTATAAAAAGGTGATCGAGCTTGACGCTAAAAAAGAGAAGCTCAAATCCCACAAAGCTTTGGAATTCGGCATCCCTGCCGTAGCGGGTATCGGCGCTTTCGTGATCTCGGCGATGCTGATATTTAAGGGGCTGCATAATCTAAATTTCGGGCTTACGAATTTTTACAACTACCTCATCATCGGTATGTCAACGCTAATTACCTGGCTTTTGATGTTTATTTTCGCTAAAACCCTGCGCCGCTCAAATTTAAACAAATCCGCGTTTTTGATGTTTAGCTGGCTGCAGGTGCTCACTGCTAGCGGCTTTGCCTTTTCACACGGCAGCAACGATATCGCAAACGCCGTGGGTCCGTTTGCCGCCATCATAGATACGATGGCTACGAATAGTATCAATCCCTCCACTCCCGTGCCGCAGCAGATTATGATAATGTTCGCAGTAGCCCTCATAGCGGGACTTTGGTTCATAGGCAAAGAGGTGATCGCCACCGTAGGCACCAATCTCACGAAAATTCACCCAGCCTCTGGCTTTAGCGCCGAGCTCGCAAGCGCCGTCGTCGTCATGGCGGCATCGGTGCTGGGGCTTCCGATCTCCTCGACCCACGTGCTAATCGGCGCGATTTTAGGCATCGGCTTGGTAAATCGCAGCACGAACTGGTCGCTAATGAAGCCGATCGGGCTAGCGTGGATCATCACCCTGCCCGTCTCGGCGCTACTTTCGGCGTTTGCATTCGTGCTTTTGCGCCACGTATTTTAGGCTAAATTTAAAGATCCGCTCCCTTAAATTTTAAAATTTCGCAAAATTCTACGCAGGCTAAATTTTAAAATTTTACGGCGCCGAAGCGAGTAAATTTTGCAGCTCCTCTTGCGGCGAATCACAGCGCAAAACTCGCTCGCAGTAACGTATATCTCACCCGCACGCCCTGTAAAATTTAATCAAATTTTAGCTAAAATCGCGCTTTTAAATTTAGGAAAGCTATGAGTAAATTTGAAATTTTTAGATCCACCCTCGCCGTGATGATGGGCTACGTGCCGCTGGGGCTGGCATTTGGTATCTACGGCATCAGCCAAGACCTGCCCGTATGGGCACTGGCGCTAACCTCGCTGCTTATATACGCAGGCAGCGTGGAGTTCGTGCTGATCGCCTTCATCGTAACTCACGCCTCGCTCGTAGATACCTTCGTCGTGGCGTTTTTGCTAAATTTTCGCCATTTTTTCTACACGATGTCGCTACTGGACGAGCTGCGCTTCGTGCGTCATAAAATTTACGCTGTATATGCCCTTACCGACGAAACCTTTGCGCTGCTGAAAGCGCGCGCATTTTTGCGCCCCGAGGAGCTTAGCGGCGAGCGACCCGTAACGCCGCAAAGACTAAACGAGCTTGATCTGCTCTATAATCTAACCGCTGTTTTAAATCAATGCTACTGGGTTGCGGGCGTCGTTGTAGGGGCTGTTTTGGGAGCAAGCTTAAAGCTTGATTTTAGCGGGGTCGAGTTTAGCCTGACGGCGCTTTTTGCGATGCTAACCTATGAAGTTTTCAAAGCAAATCCACGATACAAAGTGCTATTTCTGGGCTTTGGCTGCGCGTTTGCGGGGCTTTTTATCTTTCCTGCAAAATACTTTTTATTCGGCACTTTGATTTTCGGCACAGCGGTATTGCTGCTCTTTCGTAAATACTTCGAGCGACCTTCGCACGCGGGGCGCAGGCTGCGAAAATTCCTAAAAAGGGGTAGGTAGTGGAAATTTTGCCCTATATCTTTCTGGCCTCGCTCGCTACGATTTTGACGCGATTTTTGCCGCTGTTTCTTTTTAAGAAAAAGACCGCGAGTCCAAATCTGGCGTATCTGCAGAAAAACTCGGGGCTTTTGATAATGGTCGTTTTGACGATCTATGCACTTAAAACGATGCTGCCTAGCTTTTCGGGCGATC
>NZ_CALIBH010000119.1 GCF_938045775.1 uncultured Campylobacter sp. | reverse complement strand
TTCGCGCCGCTAGATTAGAATTGCAAAACGCGAGCCAAAGCCGGTATCGTTGCGCTAGAAATTTTAAATTGCAAATTAAAATTTACATTATCTCGTTAGAATGGCTGGATTGCGAAGCGAGATTCGGCTCTGCTAGGTTAAATTTCAGCTCAAACTCAAATCTATGTAGCCGTATTGAAATTTACGGCTAATTTTGCCTAACGAGCTCGAATTTACACTGCGCTAAAACCAAGTCTAGAGCCAAAATTTTACGATGCGAAGCTCATTGATTTTAACTTGTGTTTTTTGCAAGAAAGAGCGAGGCTAGCGTAAGGTGCGTTTGCGTTGATACAAAATTTTAAAAGGGGCTTTATGGCGGCGCAGGTCTGCAATTTGCGGTAAAAATTAAAAGCTATGATTTTGGCTCATAAGGCGCAGCTTTTAGATGGTTTCTATCACGCCTTAAAGTGAGATTTTACTTAGTAATTTTGCGCGGCAGATTTTAACGGGCGGAATTTTATTATCGCTGCAAAATTTTTTGGCTTTTAAAATTTTGCTTTGTAGAATTTTAGCCCTCATAGTTGTGATGAAGTGTGGCTCATCTTATTTTGTAGGATTTTAGTGGCATCGCGCGCGTCTAATTTATATAGCATGATTCCAAGGCGCTTATTTTGAAATCCTGCGGGTAGAATCTGCGAGACTGCGTTTGCGAGGTTTCGTGGGAATTTGATGGCAAACCGCTCAGCGCGTTTAAAATTTTATTCGTGTGTAGAGCTCTCATTTGCATTTTAAATTTTGCCATTGTGGAGGAATTTTGCTCACGTGGCAAGGGCTTGCATGCAAGCTGTCCGTGAATCTAAGAAGGATTGGACGCTAGATTTATTAGAGCGTTTAGCGGCGCAATGCCGTGCCTACGCATAAAATTTTGCGTTGCAAGCGATTTAAAAAAGCTTTTTCGCTTCGTATAAATTTCGCGCCGCGAGCGTTTAAAAGCCGCAAGAGCTTTAAAAATTTAAATTGGAAAGATTGAATGACATTTTTTTCGCCCGAGTTTGTCCTTGCTTTTTTAGCGTTTTTAATCGTTTATTGGACGCTCAAAAATCATATTTTCGCGCAAAAAATTCTGATCCTGCTGGCAAGCTATGGCTTTATGTGCTCCATAAATCCACGCTTTGCACTGGTGCTTGCAGCCTATAGTGCCTTCGTATATTTTGCAGGTGCGTGTATCGCTCGCACTAATCGCGTAGTCGCAAAAGTCATATCGCCCGCAAAGCAGTCTTCGCACAAGAAAAAACTCTCGCGTAAAGCGGCAGCCAAGCAGATGAGCGCAACAAAACAAGCTCGCATAGCAAAGCAGGTGCAAAAAGCGGGGTTAGCGAAGCAGATTCCGTTACCAACTGCGAAGGCGCGCGCAGTGATGCTTGCGGCAGTTGCTGGTGGCTTATTTTTTCTCGCGTTTTTTAAATATTATGGCTACGTCAGGGAGTTTTTCAATGCCGCGCTTGCCGCGCTTCACCTAGGTGCCGTCGATAGCGTGGCGTTTCCGCTTGGAATTTCATATTATGTTTTCATGTCGATCACCTATTTTGTCTCGGTTTATAGGCGCGAATGCGGCGAGCAGGGCTTTTTGAGTTTGGCGTGCTTTTTAGCGTTTTTCCCTAGCATCGTGATGGGTCCTATCGGACGCGCTAGCGCGGCTAAGGGCGTAGAGCCAGTACTGCCACAGTTTGATCGCTTCAAGCACTTTGGCAATGCCGATGAAATTTATGTGCTTATAATTTTTGCCTTAGTTAAGCTGCTGCTTATTAGCGGCTATTTGGGCGCGTATTATAGCGATGTGATTTCAGGCGTTTACGGCGACGAGCCAGAGTCTTCTGTGGCGCAAATTCTAGCTGCACTGCTGCTTTATGGCGTGGTGCTTTATACGAATTTTAGCGGCTTTATCGATATGGCGCGGGCGCTTGGGCTTGCGATGGGCTTTAAGCTGCCGCAGAATTTTAATATGCCCTACGCGGCTAAGAATTTAGGCGAGTTTTGGGATCGCTGGCATATCAGTTTATCCACGTTTATACGCGATTATATTTATATCCCGCTCGGCGGCTCGCGCAATGGCTTTGCGCGCACCTGCGTAAATTTACTAATCGCGTTTGCGCTATCTGGCATTTGGCATGGCGCGGGATTAAATTTTTTGATTTGGGGGCTTTTGCACGGAGTGGCGCTTGTGTTTTTAAAATGTCTTGCCAAAGTAGGCGTAAAGCCGCTAAATCCGTATTTGGCACTATTTTGTACCTATATTTTTGTAAGTTTCGCTTGGATTTTTTTCGCTAATTCCTTGCCAGATGCGGCGGCGATTTTGAGCGCTTTTACCCGCGCGCGAGCTTTCGGAGATATTAGCGAGCTAGCGGTGCTTGCGGGGATTTTAGCGGGGATTTTTGTTTATCCTAAAATTTCAGCTCTTAAAGATACTTTGATCGCGCTTTTTGCCGAGCTGCCGTTTTTACCTAAAGCTCTCGTGCTCGGCATGATCTTCACGCTGATTTTCGCGCTGATGCCAAGCGGAATTCCAAATTTCATCTACGCAGGATTTTAGATGCTTAGGTTTGTTTCGACTCTGCTTTTTGCGCTGTTTTTCTCGGCATTTTTTATGCAAGGCTCGCTGCTTTATTATTTGGAGCAGCGATTCCACGATGATTTTGGGCTGGAAGAATGGCTGCGCCGCTCGCCGTTTCGTGTAGGCGGAGAGATCTACGAAAAGATTGCAAATGGCGCAGATAAGCTAGAGCAGCGTATCAAAGGTGGGGATCTTAGCAAGGATGAGGACGCAAGTCCGCATAGCGGAAGCAAAAATTTTAAAAAACCTGCGCAAGATCGTATGGCGGAAAATCAAGCTTTGCAAAGCATGGGGGCGCGAGATCACGATGCTTTGCAAAATGTTAAACCGCAAGATAGCAAGCCGCAAGCCCATGCTGCAAAGAATTCCACTTTAAATAATTCCACGCATCATTTAAAGACGCGCGATTCGGCGCAGGAGCCTTACGCACAAAATTCCGCTTCTAAAAATTCTACTTCGCGAAATTCCGTGTCACAAAGCCAGACTACAACAAGCTTTGCGCCGCGCAGTACCGCCGTGTCGCAAAACCCCGTCGCGGCAAGCGCAACCTTGCAAAGCGGCGAAAATTCCGATTCTCAACTCCCTGTTCCGCAGGCTTTGGAGCAGAATTTAACGACGCAAAGCTCCGCGGAGATTGATGCTAAAATTTCGCTTAGCGACGATGGCAAGATCCGCCTAAATGCAGGCGATGAGGTGCTTTTTATGGGCGATAGTCTGATGCAATACGTGGGGATGAACGCTAAGAAATTTTTCCCGAAGCGAAGCCTAAGAGTGATCGATCTTAGCAAGCAATCGACGGGGCTTGCGAGCAAGAAATCTTTCGACTGGCAAAAGACGCTCGATACCGCTCTTCGCGAGAACAGCGGCGTTAAGCTCGTAGTCGTGCTGCTGGGCGCCAATGACGTCTGGGAGTACCGCGCGGGAGGTAAAACTTATGGCATTAAAACGCCGCGCTGGCGAGAGTTTTACGCCTCAAGAGTGCGCGAGATCTACAATACGGCGCACTCGCACGGTGCGGGAGTGCTGTGGCTTGCGATGCCGTGTATGCAAAAGCCCGATTTTGAGGAGAAAACGCAGCTGCTAAATCAAATATATGCCGACGCTAGTATGGCGCTTGGCGGGTATTTTATGCAAACAACCCCGCTGGTGTGCGAAAAAGGCGTCTATAAAACCTATCTGCAAAGCGGCTCCAAGCTCGTGCGCGTGCGCCAAGACGACGGCATTCATATGAGCAAAGAGGGTTGCGAAGCGGTAGCGAAAGAAATTTTATCAAGGATTGAAGTTGAGTAAGTTTATAGTGATTTTATTTGCCGCTTTATTAGGCGGATGCGCGGCAAACGCAGGCGTTCGCGGCATAAATTCCGCAAACGCAAAAAGCTCTGCGGGCTTTGGAGTGAAATTTTTTGGTGATTCGCACTTAGGAAGCGACGCGCTGATAGATGCTTTCAGACATGGTTTTTTCGTGCAAAACAGCGTCGGCTTCGTGCCTGCAATGATGCCTAAATATCACAAAAGCGAAAATATAGAATTTAAGCAAAGCGGCTTTAATGTGATCTCGTCTCGCACCGAGCAAGACCCCGATTTTCCGCTATGCGGAGTGATCGCTACCGGCAAAAAAGGCGCTAACGTGCGACTGGAGCTAAAGCAGCTTAGCGGCGATTTTTACGTCGAAATTTTACATAAATCGGATCAGGGCGGCGAGATTTTTCGCGTGCGCGATGCAAGTGGGCTAAGCGCGTATATTTCGCAAGAAGTGCCGCAGAAATGGGAGTATTCTAAGCTGCGACTTAGATTTCCTATCGAAATTAGATCGCTGCGTGACGGAGCAGAGCTTGGAGGATATAAAATTTACCGCAAAAACGCGCGCTTTGCAGACTCTTGTGCGAGCAACGGCGCGTTTAGTAATCTCTACGAAAAATGGGGTGCAGATGCCTTTGGTAGAGATTTTTCAGGACTTAGATACAATCTCGTAGTTATCGCTTATGGCACAAACGACGCGATGGATCCGAAATTTGATGAGCAAAAATTCTACCAAAGCGTCCGTGGGCTGCTTCGCTCTGTCCGCTCTGCAGCTCCCGGTGCAAAAATCCTGCTTGTAGCGCCGCCGCGAAGCCCTAAAGTGCCAAACGCCTCACGCGCTGCGGAGGTGCTAGCGCATCTGGCGCGAGATGAAGGGGCGATGTTTTACGACATAGCCGGTCTTATGGATGAGGATGGCGGCTGGCGCGGCTGGCGCGAGCGTGGGCTGATCCGCCCTGACGAAATCCACTTGCAAAAAGAGGGCTACGAAAAAATCGGCGCAGCACTGGCGACGAAATTGCGCGGCAGGCTTTAAATTTAATCTTTAAATTTAGGCGGCTCGCCGTAAAATTTACAAAGTTCGTCGCTAAATTTAAAATTTAGCGGCAGTAAGCAAAGCTGCGCCTACTTGGATTTCGCCGCTTAGATCCGCGCCGCGAAATTTAAATCGGAAGCTGCGGCTTTAAATTTACGCGTCGATAGGCTTGATGCCTGTGCTTTTAAAATACGTCGCCTAAATTTACGCTTTTAATTTGGATTAAATTTATGTGGTTACGGCTAGGGGCAAAAGGTCTGTGCGGTGTGCGCTGCGTAAAATTTAGCGCTTAAAATTTCATTCGCATGGGTTGCGACAAAGCGCGGCGAGCCAGATTAAAGGAGAGGAATATGATATATCTTTGCGGCGATACGCACGGCATAAACGAGATCGGCAAAATAACGAACAAGGCCTTTGCGGGCGGGCTTAGCGCGGATGATTTCGTCATTGTGCTCGGGGATTTCGGGCTGTTTTGGAGCGAGCGGATAGATGAGTTTATGGCGCGCAAAAATATAGAAAGATATTTCCCCGCCACGCTTCTTTT